>JANOTV010000307.1:0-4171 GCA_031416495.1 Gemmatimonadota bacterium | reverse complement strand
TCGCTGCGATCAGCAGCCCTGCACTGAGCAGCCCGGTGACGATGATGGCGGTACGACGAATGGAGCGCATTGAGGATCCTATGAAGGTGGCAGCTCACCGGCTCTACCAGACTCAATACTCTCTCTTGAACCACGCCTGCGCCACTCGCCCTAGCCGTCAGGGCGGATCCCGCTCAGGAAAACGGCTTGTACAGCGCGAGGTACGCTGCCACGCCGGCGAGCAACGGCGTCGCAACAAGCGCACGGATCGCGATCCGCGGCCATCGATACGGCAGCGCCGAGATGCCACCGAGCACGACCCAGACGCCGATCTTGCCCCACAGCCAAAATGGGAACTCGGTCAACCCGCCGGTGAATTCGATCCGCGCCAGCATCCCGAAGCCGCCCACCAGGATGAGCGTGAGCCCTGCCCCGTGCGTCCACAGCACCGCGCGATATGAGCGCGCGCCGCGCTTCGTGCCGCCCTCGGCTGCATGCATCGCGATCGCACCGAACGCCGCCATGGTGAGCGCGATGCCGATGATGTGCAGGATCTCGTAGAACTCCCGTGAGAACATCCTATTCCCCGTACGGGATCCAGATGTTCTTCACCTGCGTCGCCTCGCGCAGGTACTCGCGCCCCTCGGCGTCGGCGGCGCTGTACCAGTCGGGCGAGTGCGCATGGCACCAGGTGCGCTTCATGTTCGCCGCGGAGGCGTACTCAACGGCCTTCACTCCATCGCGCGATCCCCAGTACCAGATACCCTCGATGTCGTCGTGCTCGGCGAGCGTCTTCGCGAGCGCGTCGCGCGCACCGGTGACGATGTTGAGCACACCCGGTGGCAGGTCGGAGCTCTCGAGCACCGTGTAGAGATCGGTCGCACTCAGCGGCTGCGACTCGCTCGGCACCGCAACGACCACGTTGCCCGTCGCCAGCAACGGCGCAACGGCCGAGACGAATCCGAGCAGCGGCGCATCGTCGGACGCGACGGCGGCCATCACGCCGATCGGCTCGTTCATCGCGAGCGCGACGCCGCGGATCGGTACGCTGTGCACGGCACCGTCCCACTTGTCGGCCCACGCGCCATACGTGAAGAGCCGCGCAACACTCGCTTCGACCTCGCGCCGCGCCTCGGCGGCGGATGCACCGGTCGTCGCGCGCAGACGCGCCGCGAACTCGTCGCCTCGCGCCGAGAGGTTCTCGCCGATGTAGTAGAGGATCTGCGCGCGGAGATGCGCCGTCGCGCGCGACCACCCCTTGGCCGCCGCATGCGCGGCCTCGACTGCATTGCGGATATCCTTGCGATTGCCTTCACCAACTTCACCAGCGCGTTTGCCGTTGGCGCCGAGGATGATGCGCGAGTATCCCGAATCAGGACGCGCCTGTTTGCCGCCGATGAAAAGCTTCGGCGTGCGGTCGACTGACGGCAGGTGGGAGGTGGAAGGTGGAAGGTGGAAGCTGTCTGCCTCGACCTTCTTGCCTGCACTCTTCGCCTTGACCGCACGCACTGTCGTTACCTCCCCCCTTCCACCTTCCACCTTCAACCTTTTCAAATACTCCACCATTCCTTCGCGCCCACCCTCCCTACCGAAACCCGACTCGCGATAGCCGCCGAACCCTGTCGCGGCGTCGAACAGGTTCGTCGCGTTCACCCACACCACGCCCGCCTTCAGCTTTGGCGCGATGTCGAGGGCGAGGTTGATGTTCTCCGTCCAGACACTCGCGGCGAGGCCGAACGGCGTGTTGTTCGCGAGTGCGACTGACTCTTCCGGCGTCCGGAAGGTCATCGCCACGAGCACGGGGCCGAAGATCTCCACCTGCGCGATCATGCTCGCGGGCTCGACATTCGTGAACAGCGTGGGCGGATAGAAGCAGCCGTTCTTTGGCACGCTCCACGACGGCTGCCACATCTCTGCGCCGTCGGCCTGCCCCTGCTTCACGAGCTGAGTAATGCGCTCGAGCTGTTCGGGTGCGACGATCGCGCCCATGTCGACGGCCTTGTCAAGCGGCTTGCCCACGCGGAGCTTCTCCATCCGCACGCGCAGCTTCGCGATCAGGCGATCGTGAATGCCTTCCTGCACGAGCAGTCGCGAGCCGGCGCAGCAGACCTGGCCCTGATTGAACCAGATCGCATCGACGACACCTTCGACCACGCCATCGAGGTCGGCGTCCTCGTACACGATGAACGGCGACTTGCCGCCGAGTTCGAGCGAGAGCTTCTTGCCGCTGCCTGCGGTCGCCTTGCGGATGATGCGGCCGACATCGGTCGAGCCGGTGAATGCGATCTTGTCGACGTCCTTGTGCTCGACGAGCGCGGCGCCCGTGCGACCATCGCCCGTGATGATGTTGAGCACGCCGGGCGGCAGCCCCGCCTCGTGCGCGAGCTCGGCGAAGAGCAATGCGGAGAGCGGCGTGAACTCCGCCGGCTTGAGTACGACCGTGTTCCCTGCGGCGAGCGCGGGCGCAACCTTCCACGCGAGCATCAGCAGCGGGAAGTTCCAGGGGATGATCTGGCCCACGACGCCCACCGGTCCATACTCGGCGAACTCCGTGGGCAGCAACTGCGCCCAACCGGCATGATGATAGAAGTGCCGCGCCACGAGCGGGATGTCGAGATCGCGCGTCTCACGGATCGACTTGCCGTTGTCCATCGACTCGACGACGGCGAGGAGCCGCGCATGCTTCTGCACCATGCGCGCGAGCGCGTACAGGTGTCGCGCACGCGCATGCGCCGAGAGCTTGGACCACTTTGGGAATGCCTTGCGCGCGGCGGCGACTGCGGCGTCGACATCGGCGGTGCTGCCCTGCGTCACCTTCGCGAGGTTTGCGGCGGTGCTCGGGTCGATCACATCGAAGGTGCGACCGACCTTCGTGAACGCGCCGTTCACGAAGTGCCCGAACCGGTTCTCGTGACTCGCGAGCCATGCGCGCGCCTCGGCGTCGCTCTCAAGCGCCGGCCCGTAGTCCATCGTCTCGAAGATCTCAGCTACTGTGGCCATCGGTTTGTCGATCCTCAAGGCATCGGGTGGCGATGAGCCGCGGCGTAGCGGCCTGTCGCAAAGTGTTCAAGCTGGCGTTCGATGTCGGTGAGCAGACTCGACGCGCCGAAGCGGAAAAGATCGGGACGCAGCCAGCGGTCGCCGAGTTCCTCCTTCATGAGGAGGAGATAATCGAGCGACTGCTTCGCGGTGCGGATGCCGCCAGCCGGCTTGTAGCCGACCTTGTACCCGGTACGCTCCTCGTACTCGCGGATCTGCCGCACCATCGCGAGCGAGACGGGAAGCGTCGCATTCACGCCTTCCTTGCCGGTGCTCGTCTTGATGAAGTCGGCGCCGGCCTGCATCGCCACCTGGCTCGCGCGTGCGACGTTGGTGAGGGTCGCGAGTTCGCCGGTGGCGAGGATCGCCTTCATGTGTGCCTCGCCGCATGCTTCACGGAATGCCTTCACCTCGTCGTAGAGCGCGTGCCAGTCGCCGGTGAGCACATGCGCGCGCGTGATGACGATGTCGATCTCCTGCGCGCCGGCCGCGACCGACGCGTGGATCTCCGCGAGGCGCTGCTCGAAGGGCGAGAGACCGGCCGGGAATCCCGTGGAGACCGCAGCCACCGGAATGCCGCTGCCTTCGAGCGCCTTCACCGCGACTTCCACGAGCTGGTGATAGACGCACACGGCACCCACCGTGATGCCTAGCTCCTCGGCGTCGAGTGCCGTCACGAGGTCTTCGCGCAGCGGATGGCGCGCCTTGGCGCAGAGCCGGCGCACGTTGCTCGCGGTGTCGTCGCCGGAGAGCGTTGTGAGGTCCATGAGCGTGATGGCGCGCAGGAGCCAGGCGGCCTGCCATTCCTTCTTCACCGTGCGGCGCGTGGGGATGGTCGCCGCACGGCGCTCGGCGGCGCTCTTGTTGACGCGGATCGCGCGCACGAGGTCGAGGTCGAGCGCATGCCCAGGGTTGCGAGGCAGGTCGCCTGATGCCACTAGGTGCATGCTGCGTCAGAAGTCGGATTGGCCGAGGTCAAGCCGTGTGGAGGCGTCATTGATGGAACGTAGGTGGCATCGGGACCAAGCGGTAGGAGGCCACTCCGCCCTGAATCCGCACACCCTCGAACGACGCAGCCGAGCCCCCGTGACAACCGCGGGCGGACTGGATGATCCCCAGCGCATGCGCCGCGCTCAGCGCGGCGGCGAGGTCC
>JANOTV010000306.1:0-6713 GCA_031416495.1 Gemmatimonadota bacterium | reverse complement strand
GTCCCACGCATAGCGGCTTCCGGTCGGCACCGCGATCGCCTTCCACTCCTCGTCTCCGCCGAAGACGTCGGCGTACTCGCGCTCGAACTGCTCGCGCTGCACCGACGACAGCACGGTATCGGCCACGTCGGTCGCGGTCGGCCAGATGTCGCGCAGGAACACGGGTCCCTTGCTGCCGATGCCGAGGGGCTCGGCCTCGAAGTCGATATCGACGCGGCCCGCGAGCGCGTACGCCACGACGAGCGGTGGCGACGCGAGGTAGTTGAACCTGGTCTGCGGGTTGATCCGGCCTTCGAAGTTGCGGTTGCCCGAGAGCACCGACGCTACCGTGAGCTGGCCTTCGTCGATCGCGCTGCTGATCGCCTCGGGCAGCGGCCCGGAGTTGCCGATGCAGGTCGTGCAGCCGTAGCCGACGATCTGGAAGCCGAGCTGGTCGAGCGCGGGCTGCACGCCGGCCTTGTTGAAGTACTCGCGCACGACCTTCGACCCCGGTGCCAGCGAGGTCTTCACCCACGGACGCGACTTGAGGCCGAGCGCCACCGCCTTCTGCGCGAGCAATCCCGCCGCGAGCATCACGCTCGGGTTGGAGGTGTTCGTGCACGAGGTGATCGCCGCGATCACCACCATGCCGTCCTGGAGGCTGAACGACTGTCCACGGTGCTCGCAGGCGATGCCCGGGGTCACGACCTCCAACGGTGCGCCTTCGGCGACCATCGCCGCGGCGGGCGAGCACGGCTGCTTCACGATGCCCGCCGCCGTGAGACGCGTCTTCTCGACCGCGTACGACTCCGCGTACTGGCGCTTCATGTCGGTCAGCGCGATGCGGTCCTGCGGACGCTTGGGGCCCGCGAGCGACGGCACGACGGTGGAGAGATCGAGCTCGAGCGTGTCGGTGAACACCGGGTCGGGCGTCTCATCGGTGCGGAAGAGTCCCTGCGCCTTGCAGTACGCTTCGACCAGCGCGACCTGATGCTCCGTGCGGCCGGAGAGACGGAGGTACTTGAGCGTCTCGGCGTCCACGGGGAAGAAGCCCATCGTCGCGCCGTATTCGGGCGACATGTTCGCGATGGTCGCGCGGTCCGCGAGCGCGAGCGAACTGAGGCCGGGGCCGTAGTACTCGACGAACTTGCCCACGACCTTCTTCTTGCGGAGCATCTCGGTGCAGGTGAGCACGAGGTCGGTCGCGGTCGTTCCGGCCGGGAGCTTGCCGGTGAACTTGAAGCCGACGACATCGGGGATGAGCATGGACACCGGCTGGCCGAGCATCGCCGCCTCTGCCTCGATGCCGCCGACGCCCCAGCCGAGCACGCCGAGGCCGTTGATCATGGTGGTGTGCGAGTCGGTGCCGACGAGGGAATCGCAGTAGACGGTCTTCTGTCCGTCCTCCTCTCCGACGAACGCGACCTGCCCGAGGTACTCAAGGTTCACCTGGTGGCAGATGCCGGTGCCGGGGGGCACCACGCGGAAGTTCTGCAGCGCCGTGCTGCCCCATCGCAGGAACTGGTAGCGCTCCACGTTGCGCTCGTACTCGAGCTGCGTGTTGAGCAGTATCGCCGCTTCCACGCCGTATGCATCGACCTGCACCGAGTGGTCGATCACCAGGTCCACGGGCTGCAGCGGGTTGATGAGCGCCGGATTGCCGCCGAGCGCCGCGATCGCATCGCGCATCGCCGCGAGATCCACCACGCAGGGCACGCCCGTGAAGTCCTGGAGCAGCACGCGCGCGGTGCGGAATGCGATCTCATGGTCCACCGCATGCTTGACGTCCCACCGGGCCAGCGCCTCGATGTCGGCCAGCTTCACGAACGCGCCGTCCTCGTTGCGCAGGAGGTTCTCGAGCAGGATGCGCAGGGAGAACGGCAGATGCGAGACGGTGCCACCGGTCAGGTCGGCGAGCGCGCCGAGACGGTAGTAGACGTAATCGTGTCCGTCCACCGAGAGGGTCGTCCGGCTATGGAAGCTGTTGTGGGAGGCCATGACGAAATGTAATTCACTCCTCCAGCACGGGCAGTTCGAGGGTGGCGCGTCGGCCGGCGGCTTCGAGCGCCTGAACGGAGATCGCGTCGGTGGGGCACTGGTGCACGAAGTCGCCGTCCGCGCGCGACCACTCCACCGGAGAAGCCAGTACCCGCGCCTTGCCGTCCTGGTCCATCGCCATCATCCGCGGCGCAAGCGTGGTGCACAGCGCGCAGCCGATGCACTTCGCCCGGTCCACATGCACCTCGACGAGTCGGCGCGGCCAGACGCCACCGCCGGAGAGGAGGGCGTTTCCCATGCGGTCGAGCGTCTCGTGTGCGGCCTCGTACCCGAGTTCGATCATGCGCGCGACGCTCGCGAAGCTGAACCAGTTGTACTTCCACACCGCCGGCCGCACGAGCAGGAGCGCGGGCCCCTGCCAGGCGGCAAGCTGCTGTTGTTGGAGCGTCTTCATCATCACCTGCGCCGCGCGCATGTAGATCGCCGCAAACCCCTTGTCCTTGATGCGCCGCGCCCGCGCGATGTTTGTGCTGCCCACGTCGATGGCGATCACGGCATCCATACCGTGAGAGGCCGGCATCGCCGGCACGTTGTCGATCACGCCCCCGTCGGCGCAGGTGCGGCCCAGCACCACGCCCGGGGGAAAGAAGCCCGGCAACGCGCACGAGGCGTACACGGCGTCGGCGACGCTGACGTCCTGCAGGCCCGGCAACCCCCAGAGCACCTGCGACGCGTTCTCGAGGTCCACCGTGTTGACGAGCAGCGGCATCTGGAGATCGCGGAAGGTGCCGCGCGGCACGATCTCGTTCACGAGCTTCCGCAGCGGGCGCTCGAGATAGAGCGCCGGCGACAGCATCCGCTTGGAGACCATCGAGAAGTGGTCGATGCGGAACAGGTCGCGCTTCGAGAGCTCGAGCGCCCGCCGCTCCATCTCCGCCAGGGGCATGCCGCCGACATACGCCGCCGCGACCATCGCGCCGATGCTCGTGCCCGCGACCACCGACGGCTGCACGCCCCGCTCCTCGAAGGCCCGAAGCGCGCCGATATGCGCGAACCCCTTGAGCCCTCCGCCACCGAGCACCAACGCGATCTTGGGCGGCAGCGCGAGCGCCTGGCCATCGTGTTTCGAGTCGTCGGTGCGCTTATGCATCGGCATCGGCTCGGGAAGAAGAGAAGCGCATTATATCATTCGGTCCCTCGACGTCGCTATTCTTTGGTTCTACCCTCAGGCCGCGAAGAACCCCCCGTGACCGACCCACTGCTTCGATTTCGCGGCGAATTCCCGATCCTCGCCCGGAGCACCTACCTCGTCTCGAACTCGCTGGGCGCGATGCCGCGGGCCGTGCCCGAGCGCCTGGCCGAGTACACCGATGCCTGGGCCACGTGGGGCGTCCGCGCCTGGGCGAGAGGCTGGTGGGAGATGCCCCTGACCGTCGGCGACATGGTCGCTCCGCTCGTCGGCGCACAGCCCGGTGAAGTGGCGATGGCCGCGACGGTGACGCTCGCGCAGGCTGCGATCCTCAGCGCGATGGATTTCGGGAATGGTCGCGATACGGTCGTGATGACCGAACTGGATTTTCCGAGCGTGCGGTACGCCATCGAACAGCTCGCGCCGAAGCTTGGCGCGCGCGTGGTCGTGGTACCGAGCCGCGATGGCATCGGGATCGACCAGGAGGCGCTGCATGCGGCCATCGATGAGCGCACGGCGCTCGTCGCCGTGTCTCACGTGCTCTTCCGGTCGGCGTACATCATCGACGCCGACCGGCTCTGCGCGCATGCGCACGCGATGGGCGCCGTCGTGGCGCTCGATGCGTATCACTCGGTGGGCGTGATCCCAGTGGATGTGAAGCGCAGCGGCGTGGACTTCCTGACTGGTGGCGTGCTCAAGTGGCTCTGCGGTGGACCGGGCGGCTGCTTCATCTATGCATCGCCGACCGCAAGCGAGCGTTTCGCGCCCGCGTTGACCGGCTGGCAGGCGCACAAGCGGCCCTTCGCATTCGAGACGTCGATGGAATGGACGCACGGTGCCGCCCGCTGGCTCGGCGGAACGCCGGTCGTTCCTGCGCTGTACGCGGCGATCGAAGGGCCGCGCATCCTCAAGGAGGCGGGCATCGCGGCGATCCGCGCCAAGAGCGAGCGACAGACGGCGCGTCTGCTCGCGCTGGCGGACGAGCGCGGCTACCGGGTGAGCGCGCCGCGCGAGGCGGCACGTCGCGGCGGCACGGTGGCGTTCGACGTACCGCATGGTGCCGAGGTGGCGCAGACCCTCCTCCGGCGCGACATCGTGATCGATTATCGCCCGGGGGCGGGCATCAGGGTCGCGCCGCATTTCTACACGGACGACGCCGAGGTCGAGACCGTCGTCGCGCAGATCGACGAGATCCTCGAGTCCGGGGCATGGAAGGCATTCGAGGGCGCGAGGCCCACGGTCACCTGAGCGCGTGGCGCCCCGCATGCGAAGGGGCGCCGAGCACTCTTCCCGCCTGGGCCGCGCCGGATTACGTTCGCTCGCGCGGTACTCACTTCGAGCCCCCAGATGCAACCAGCCAAGAAGCTCCGCAAGCAGTACCTGAACAGCGAGTATCCGAACATCGTGCTGAAGTTCGAGGATGGGCACGAGATCGTGATCAAGCGAGGCACGGGCAAGGCGTTCGACTGTTATGCCGGCGAGACCATCAAGCTCCTTGCGGTCTACGATCCCGAGGCCCGCGAGCGCGACCTCGTGGAGAGGCGCCGCGCCGACGCCTTCGACGACGCGTAGGCGGGCCGAGAGCGCCGCGGAGATCGCGGTTGCGCTTTCGGCCCAGCCTGCCATCTGAGTGGGTTTTCTGGCGCGGACAGATGTTGAACCATGCGTGTACCACATGGTAGGTTATCGGCGAGTCGCTGACAGTCGCCTGCGCTGGAGGCCCAACGGATGCCCTCTCACTTCCTGAGTGCTGAGGAGTACGACGAGAGATCGCACCAGCTCTACAACGAAGGGAACTACGACGGCGCCCTGACGATGTTGCGTGAGGGCCTCGGTCTGTATCCGAACGCCGTTGAACTCCATGTCGGGGTAGGGTACGCGCGGCTCGCGCGCGATGAATTCGCCTGGGCGCGCCGCGCGTTCGAGGAGGCGCTCGTGCTCGACCCCGAACACGAGGATGGTCTCGCCGGACTCGGCGAGGTGCTGCTGCGTTTCGGTCAGGAGCCGCAGGCACTGAAGTCCTTCCGCCGCATCCTCGAGCTCGGGTATTCCGACGACATCGAGCTCATGCTGCAGGTCGGTCGTGCGCTCTTCCGTGACGAACTCATGGAAGAGGCGAAGGAATACTTCGAACTCGCGGTGCAGCAGACGCCCGACAATGCCGAGGCCGTCGCGATGGTCGGATACACCGAGCACCGGCTCGGCGACGACGCCACCGCGATGGAGACTCTGCGCCGCGCGCTCGTGCTCGACCCCGATCAGGCGGAGGCGCGCATCTACCTCGGCAACATCCTCTATGATGGTGGCGAGTACGAGGCGGCACTCTACCACCTCGATCGCACGAAGCCCGAGGATCACTGGGACGAACTGGGCATCTGGCGTCTGCTCGAACTCAAGAAGTCGCACCTGCGCATGCGCGACGACGATCCGTCGCTGAAGATCTGGCAGGAGCGGCTGGTCGAACTCGCGCCGGCGCTCGACCCCATCGACGAGATGCTAGCCGACATCGAGCAGCGCGCGAGCGACCGCGAGGAGCAGGAGGCGCGGTCGCAGCTCGAGCTCTTCGGCGCGCTGCTCGCCGACCTCACGGACCAGAAGGCGGCGCCCGAGCAGCATCGCGTGACGGGGCGCGATGGCCGTTCGTACGAGGGATCGTGGGACGAGATCGTCAGAGTCATGCGCGACGACTCTTCCCACGGGAAGGAACGCACGGTCGAGGAATTCATGCAGGCGGAGGCGCGTCGCGGCCTCTCGCTCACCGGCATGCTCATCCCGACGCGCGATGCCGAAGCCTTTCTGCGCGCGAGCGCAGACGCGGGACTTTTGCGGATCATCCACTGATATCGTATCGCGAAGTCGGGAAGACCTACCGCTCGCTCCTCGGCCGCGAGGTGCGGGCGGTGGACGGCGTCTCGTTCGACGTCGCACCGGGCGAGGTGCTGGGCGTCGCCGGCCCGAACGGCGCGGGGAAGAGCACGATCATCGCGATGATGCTCGGCTTCCTCGCACCCACCGAAGGTGAGGTGCGCATCGACGGGATGTCGCCGCGCGCCTATGTGGAGCGACACGGCGTCTCCTACCTGCCGGAGCTCATGACGCTCCCGCTCCACTGGAACGCCGAGGAAGCGATCGACCGTCTCGCGGCGCTGGCCGGCCTGCCTGCGACGCAGCGGGTCGCCGAGCGTGAGCGGGTGATCGAGGCGGGGGGCATCGGCGAGCACCGGATGAAGCGTCTCAAGGCGCTCTCCAAGGGCAACCTGCAGCGCCTCGGTCTCGCGCAGTCGCTGCTCACCGACCGTCGCCTCGTCGTGTTCGACGAGCCGACGCACGGACTCGATCCCGTCTGGACCACGCGCTTCCGCGACATCGTCGGGGGACTCCGTCGCGCCGACCGCACGATGGTGATCGCGTCGCACAACCTCGACGAACTCGAGCGGCTCTGTGATCGTGTGGCGATCATCATCGTGCGGTCGGAGCGACGGAGTCCCCCGACGATGTCGCGGAAGCGCGTGGTCCAGACGGGATCGAGTCCGTGCGTCGGCTCGTC
>JANOTV010000305.1:0-1606 GCA_031416495.1 Gemmatimonadota bacterium | reverse complement strand
CAGCAGGCCCAGGCCGTACAGCGATTGGATAGCGCCGTCGTGGAGATCCATCCCGATGCGATGCCGCTCTTCGAGCACGGACATCTGGCTGATCTGGGCGTAGAGGCGCGCATTCTCGATGGCGATGGCGGCCTGCGGTGCAAACATCTCAAGCAGGCGCAGATCTTCCGATCCGAATTTTCGGGTGGGGTCGGAGTGCACGCTGGCGATGGCGCCTACCAGGCGCTTGCCGATGAGGAGCGGCGCCACCATGACCGCCTGCACGACGCCGTGCTCGTACTTCCCGGACTTGCCCGCCCACGCCTGATAGTCGGGGATGATCAGCGGCTCGTGAGTTTGGCCCACGAGCCCCATCGCGCCCTCGCCCAGCCGCATGCGGAGGCCGGTGGAATCCGTGCCGAGGTTGAGGCTCGCCACCATCACCATCTCATTGGTATGCTCATCGAGAATCGCCAGCTCCCCGCCGGTCACGCCGAGGAGCGTGATGGCGCGCTGCAACACCGCTTGCAAGAGCTGCGAGAGTTCGAGATGGCCTGAGAGGTCGGCCAGGGTGTCGAGCAACGCCTGCTGCTCCTGCGCGCGGCGCCGCTCGGATTCCAGGAATCCCGATCTCGCCACCGCGAGGGCAACATGCGATGCGGCGGCCGACAGGAGTTCGCGATCTACGTCGTCGAACGCGGCGCCGGCCGACCGCTCGACGGTAATCGTGCCCGCTGTACCACCGGCGACAGTGAATGGAGTCTCGAGTCGGGCCGCGCCCGGAGAGAGATCGCCCGCCAGCACCGCAGACAGATCGTCGTCCAAGCGCACATCCACGCCAGTGAAGCCGAAGCACTGGTCCATCATGCCGAACGCGAGCCCGGCGAAGATTTCCTTCTGGACTTGCGCGCCGGCTATGCGCGTGGTGAGGCGCAGCATGGCCGAGCGTCGTGTATCGTCGTGATCGCTCGCTGAGCTCATCGGGTAAGTCCCAAGTCTAGTTGGAATACAGGTGGTGCCGCGGTACTGGAATGTGAATCCGCCAAGGATCTCCATTCATTCCCGAGGACACCACCCATGCC
The DNA here is from genome assembly GCA_031416495.1 of Gemmatimonadota bacterium. GTDB lineage: Bacteria > Gemmatimonadota > Gemmatimonadetes > Gemmatimonadales > Gemmatimonadaceae > Pseudogemmatithrix. Next base: position 545 of record JANOTV010000305.1, on the reverse strand, counting down.
AAGAGTACGACAGAGCCCGACGAAGAACCAGCCACGTGCCGTTCCGAAGGCCCCGCCGACGCTGCCGCAGCAGATGGTGCCGTTGGACGATGGCCCCATAACCACGCCGGTGACGCTGGCGATGATTCAGGCGCTGATCCCGCTGGGGTTGCGCGCGGTCGAGGAAGCCCTGCTCGCCGAAGTCCACGCGCTCGCGGGTCCGCGGTATGCCCGCGACGACGAGCGCTCCGCCGTGGTGCGGTGGGGGGCGCAGCGCGGGTCGATCTATCTGGCCGACCAGAAACTGCCGATCACGGTGCCCCGGGTGCGCGATGGCCGGGCCCGGTGCGAAGTGCCACTGGCGACCTATGCCGCGCTGCAAACGCCGCGGGCGCAGGACGTGGGCCTCTTCCGCCGCGTGCTGGGCGGTCTCTCGTGCCGCGAGTACGAGGCCGCTGCGGAAGCGGTGCCGGAAGCGTTCGGGCTCGCGCGCTCGAGCGTGTCGCGGCGGTTCATTCGCGCAAGCGCCCGCGAGTTGCGGCGGCTCCAGGAACGGCGACTCGACG
>JANOTV010000304.1:0-2286 GCA_031416495.1 Gemmatimonadota bacterium | reverse complement strand
TGACCCGCCGCTTCGACGCCACGACAGCCCTCGACGCGGTCAACATCTCTCTTCCGCGCGGAGCGGTCTACGGGCTCGTCGGCGCGAATGGAGCTGGCAAAACAACGCTGATCAAGCACGTACTTGGGCTACTCCGTGCCGAAAGCGGGTCAGTGCGGATCTTCGGCCTCGACCCGGTCATTGACCCCGTTGGCGTGCTGTCGCGTATCGGCTACCTCTCCGAAGAGAACGACCTCCCGGTCTGGATGCGGGTGGACGAGCTCATTCGCTACTCCCGCGCCTTTCGTCCCGGATGGGATGACCGTTACGCAGAAACACTGCGCCAGCAGTTCGCGCTCGACCCCGCCGCGAAAGTCAAATCCCTTTCCAAAGGACAGAAAGCGCGCGCGGGCCTGCTCGTGGCGCTCGCATATCGTCCGGAACTCCTTGTGCTCGACGAACCGTCCTCCGGACTCGACCCGATAGTCCGCCGAGACATACTCGGCGCGGTCATTCGGACGATAGCCGGCGAAGGGCGAACGGTGCTCTTTTCGTCGCACCTCCTCGACGAAGTCGAAGAGGTGGCCGATCACGTCACGATGATCAACGCCGGCAAGATCGTGCTCAGCGCGCCGCTCGCTGCCATACGGGAAACGCATGGATCGCTCGCAACGGCATTCGTCGCGCACGTTGGACCCACCGCGTCGCTCGAAACCGAGCCGTAGGGCATGCAGTCCCTCGCCCTCGCGATCGGCTGGGAGTTTCGGAAGCGGCATTCCTGGCCGCTGATCGCGATGGGCGTCTATCTGCTCGGCGTGGCGGTGTTCAGGTTGACGCTCTATATGCCCGGCGAGCCAATCACCGTGGTGCCACCGGACGGCAGGGCAGCCGTGGTAATCGCACCCCTTGCGTGGACGATCGTCTACTACCTCGCAGTATTCAGCTTCGGCTTCTCGGCTGACCTTGCAGCACGCCAATCGATCTACCCCGCCCGGCTGTTCACGCTTCCGGTGCGGACTGAATGCCTCGTACTTGCGCCGATGCTGCACGGAATGGTGGCGGTCGCCATCCTCGTACAGGCCGCGACGGTTCTCGCACGATGGCCGTGGGGAATCGAGACTCCGTTAGTCTGGCCGGCGCTGCTGGCGGCAGTGTTTCTCGCGTGGACTCAGGCGCTGGCGTGGATGCCCTACGGCTTGCGGGGAGTACGCGTGGTTGTCACCGTAGTCTGGTTGATCACGTTGGATGCGATCGTCCTGCTGGCGATGCATTTCTCGGTGTCGGAGCCGGTGATGCTCGCGTTCCTTGTGCCGCAACTGCCGCTTGCCTATCTCACGGCCTGCTACGCCGTGGCACGGGCCCGCCGCGGCGACGTGCCTGACTGGCGACCGCGTTTCATGCGCACTCCGGCGGAAGCCGGCGCGATAGGCGCCGTTGCGGCGGGCGCCGTTTCGGCGCCGCTCAACCGCGCAGACTTTTCATCGCCCGCCCGCGCGCAGCTCTGGTTTGAATGGCGACGGCACGGCCGAACGCTGCCGGCGCTTGTGGCCATGGTGTTGCCCTTTGAGCTGGCCCTGTTCTGGATAGCCCGCGACGCGCCGGGGCTCCTGCTCGAGTTGCTGGTGCTCGCGCTCATTACTCCACCGCTCCTGGCGCTTTTCACGGCGACGTCGGTGAGCAAGGCAAATCCCGACGCGCGCGATTCCCACGCGATGTCGCCCTTTATTGCGACGCGACCGCTGTCGAGCGCCGACCTCGTGGCCGCCAAACTGGAGATGGCGGCACGGAGCACCCTCGCCACGTGGTTGCTGGTGATCGTCGCCGTTCCACTAGCACTTCAGTGGTCGGGCACCTGGCCGATGGTGGAGCATCGGGCTATCCGGTTTGCCGAGATTGTCAGTGTGCCCCACGCGATCGTCTTCGGGCTGCTGGTGCTGGCGACACTGATGGTGTCGACGTGGAAGCAGCTCGTACAGAGCCTGTACATCGGCTTGAGTGGTCGGGAATGGATCGCACGGTCGGTGCTGGTCGCCGCGTTGGTATTCATCACGGTCATCGGACCCGTTGTTCAATTCGTCGTCGATCACGACAGCGCGCGGGCGGTACTGTGGAACTCCCTGCCGGCGATCTTGGCGGCGCTCGTCGCGTGCAAGATGCTGGCGGCCGGCTGGGTCGCCGCACGTCTCGCCCGCAGCGGACTGTTGCGTGATCGCACGCTGGCGCGCGGTGCCGCAGGGTGGACGGCAACTGTGTTTGTGCTCTACGGCGTACTCGCGTGGCTGGTATCCGGGCCGCTCGTTCCGCAGT
>JANOTV010000303.1:0-2209 GCA_031416495.1 Gemmatimonadota bacterium | reverse complement strand
CGCGGCGCTCCGCACGGCGCCTGTGCCGTTCTCGCTCGGTTGGGCGTGGCGCGAGCCGCGCGAGCCGCTGAATGCCACGGTGCACCGTGCCGACCAGAACCTGCTCGCCGTGCGCGTGATCGAGCGCACGCCGACGCGGATCACGGGCGCCTTCGCCCGAGTGGACCGGCCGGCGTCTCCTCCGTGACTCTCAACGGGTGATCTCGTGTCGGGTTCAATGGCCAGCGGCGACCACTCATCGCACGGGCCAGAACTCCACGCGGTTGGTTGAGAAGAGCGGCACTGCGACGATGCCACGCACGGCGTCATAGCCGAGGTCCGCGGGATCGGGCAACGCCTTGCGCAGCGTGGTGGACTTGCCGTCGGCAAAGACGTTGAGCGAGGAGTCAGCCCAACTCGTGTAGAGCGCACGACCGTCGGCGAGGATCAACAGTCCATCGGCACCGCCTGGACCGGTGCCGATCACTTCGGCGCTGTCGGCGCCCGGCTTCCACGAGAAGATCTGCGGTGCGTTGTACGCGACGATGACGAACGTCTGGCGGCGCGGATCCCACGCTATGCCGTTGGCCGCCGATTCCTGCAGCAGTACGACGGCTTCGGTGGCCGTGCGGCCATTCAGCGCGAAGACGCGGCTCTTGCCGCTGTGCACGACGCCCGTCGCGGTGAACGCGATGCCTGAGTCGGTGATGTAGATGGTGCCATCGGGTCCGGCGACGACATCATTGAGGAAGGTCGCCTGCATCGGAGAGAGATCGACGGAGGCGACTGCCGTGCCGGTCGTCACGTTGAAGCCACGCACCATGTCCATATCCGCCACCCATAGCGTATCGCCGACCAGCGCCATGCCCTTGGGCGAGTTCAGCGTGATGTCCTCGTCCGCACCGTTGATGAAGGGCACCGAGTCCACCGCCTGTCCGTCCGGCCCGACACGCAGGATGAAGCCGTTGTCGTCCTTCGCCTCGCCATTGATGTTGCTGATGTACCAGATGCTCCGTGTGCTGTCCCAGAGCACCGACTCGGGCGTTGCGAGCCCGCTCGCGACGACGCCAGAGGGCGCGGTGGCCTCGGCGGTGGTATCGGCCGCGACTTCGGCATCGGACTGTCCTGCGCCACCACAACCCGCGATGAGCAGCGCAGCGGCGAGTAGTGCGATCGTGGTGAACGCGGCGAATGGCGCGCGCGTAAGGCTGACGGACTGGTACTCGACAGCGACGTTCCGTTTCATCTGATTTCTCCAGGATGGGCAGCGCCATTCATTTTCCGGCGTCCGTGAAGTTATGGAGAAATACAGGCGCTGACGAGCGGCCACTTGCGTGGCGTCCTGAGACAGCACAACATCGCATGGTTAGCCCCCACCGCATTTCCCAGGAGGTTGTTCGCGTGTCACCCCGCCCGTTCGTCCTATTCCGCAGCGTCGCCCGCATGGTCGCGGCCGCGGCGGTACTGAGTGCTACCCTGCCGGACGCGATCGTACACGCGCAGCCGGTGGATGGAGCCGCCCTCAACGCCATGCGCTGGCGTGAGCTCGGCCCTGCCCGCGGTGGCCGTTCCGTCGCCGTCGCTGGCTCGACTGCCCGTCCGATGGAGTACTGGATGGGGACCACCGGCGGCGGCGTCTGGAAGACGACCGACGGCGGCATGAATTGGCAGCCCTCCACCGACGCCTTCTTCGGCGGCACCATCGGCGCGATCGGCGTGGCGGAGTCGAACCCCGACATCGTGTACGTCGGCGGCGGCGAGACGCACATCCGCGGCAACACCTCCCACGGCGACGGCCTCTGGAAGACGACCGACGCCGGCAAGAGCTGGACGCTGATGGGACTCAAGGACACGCGGCACATCGCGCGAGTCCGCGTGCACCCGACGAATTCCGACATCGCGTACGTCGGCGCACTCGGCCACGCCTTCGGTCCCAACCCGGAGCGCGGCGTCTTCAAGACGACTGACGGCGGCAAGTCCTGGGCGAAGATCCTCTATCGCAACGACTCGACGGGCATCTCGGACCTGATCATGGATCCGAACGATCCGAACACGCTCTACGCCGCGTTCTGGCATGCGTACCGCACCCCCTGGATGCTCAACTCGGGCGGACCCGGCGGCGGCATCTTCAAGACGACCGACGGCGGCGCGACCTGGCGCGAGATCACCGCGGCGAAAGGCCTGCCGCGCGGCGTGCTCGGCAAGATCGGCATCACCGTGTCGCCGGCCA
>JANOTV010000302.1:0-22326 GCA_031416495.1 Gemmatimonadota bacterium | reverse complement strand
CACAGGCGCCGAGCGCCGCTACTCCACCCTCACCGTTCCCATCATGCCGGGATGCGGTTCGCAATGATACGCGAATGCGCCGGTCGTTGCGAACTCCCGCGTATACGTCGCACCCGGTGCCAGCAGCGGCGAGTTCCACGAGCCCGCGTCGGCGGTGCTCGTGTTAGCGTCCGTTCCAGGAGCTTCGCAATTCACCCACGTCACCTTCGTCCCTGGTCGCACGCGCACCTGTGCCGGAGTGAACGCGAAATCACGGATGATCACGATGGTCGTCCCAAAGGCCTCAGACGGGAGCTGAGCGCTGCATCCTGCGAGATCCACGGCAGGTCCCGACGCGCGCTCCGAAAGGCACCCCGCGACACCGGCAATTGTGAGCGCCAGCGCCGCGCCGATTGCGAAACGAGTGGCTCTCATGGCGCCGTTACCACGACTACCCCTCTCATGAAAGGATGAGGCGTGCAGAAGAAGTTGAATGTCCCCGCCTTCGTGAACGTATGCCTGAATGTCATGCTGGGTTGAATCAGTCCGGAGTCAAAACTCTTGTCGACTGCGGTGACGGTGTGGGGAATCGGATCATTGTTCCTCCACTCCACGGTGGTGCCGACGGGTATCTGAATCCTCGGCTGGAGATAGCTCACGTTCTTGATCGCTGTTTGCATGGTGCGGGCGGCTGGCGGCGACGCGACATCGGGCGGCGACGCGACATCAGGCGGAGACTCCGCACCTCCCCCGAAATACCGGCGGAGCGTCAGCGGAATAGTGAACTCGAAGCCGTATCGTAGATTGCTCGATCCGCGAGACGCACCTTGGAGCGTCGTGACCGCCGTATTCGTCGCGTGCAGCGAGACCGTGTGCGGAGTCAGCGGAATAGCGACCTGAAGGCCCACGCTCCACGCGACCTGTTCAGTCGAATCCCTGTTCGTGAGCGACGCGATGTCGCCGGCAAACGCGACGTGCTGACCGAGGCTGAGGGTCGCTCCACCGGCAACAGCGAGGCGGGTCTTGCCCGCCTCGAACGGATCCGAGAGTGCACGCCCGGCAAGGATGAAGCGCACGTTGCCGAGCTTCTTCGCCATGGATACTTCGCCGTCGACTCCATCTGCGGCGTTGTTGTAGCCCACCTGCGCTCCCAGGTCGAGCGGAGCACCGAAATCCTCCGACACCGGTGCCCAGCGCGTGAACAGCTCCCACTCGTTCGGGAAACGCGGCGCGAGCGTCGAGTTTGTCGAGTAGTTGAATCCCGCGAGCAACCGCTTCGGGAGCCCAGCGGCCAGAAGAAAGGTCGGAACGTTGGAGACCTTTCGCTCAGGCGCGTCGCTCGTCGTGAAGCGGTGCACGAAATGAAAGTAGAGGGTGCCCGGTGCTCCCACCCAGTTGCCCGACACGTTTGGTGGGCGATCGAGCAGCGATTGCCCGCCGACGCCGACTGGCGACAGCAGCAGGGCAGCGATAGGCAGTATTCGCATCAGACGCATGATTGCTCTGCGTTCAGGGTCCCCTCGGTGTCAGAGTACGCGGATGCGCCCCTGCACGTCGCGATTCTCCGAGCTATCGTAGTCGTAGTCCCCGGCGGTGGGAAGGTACGTGGTGTATGTGAACGCGTACGACGTTCTCGACACCGGTGATACACGCTCAGCGTCGCGGAGCCGCCGCCGTCATGGGAGCGTAATGGTGTTCCAGACGATGACGGCCGTCGGCGCGCCGAGTCGCAGGTAGCGGCGTGGTGGTCCGATCATCGTCGCGGCGGCGGTCGGCACCGAGTTCCCGAAGTTGGCGGTGAACGGACCGGCCGTGGCTGTGCTCGTCACGACGAGATTGTAGACGCCAACGTTCGGCGTCGTGAGGAAGGTGACGGCGTTCGGGGCGAACGTGCCACCGGCACGCGTGATCGTGAACTGATTCACCGCGAGGTTCATGTTCTGGAAGGTGAACATGCTCAGGTTCGTGAGCGCTGCCGTCCCGCCGATCCGCAGTGGCACGCCATCGAAGGTGATCGAGTCGGCGAGGATGCCGTTGATCGAGAGCGAGTCGGCGGCGGTACCGGAGATCCGGCTTATTGCGAGGCGGCCGGGCAGCGAGAGCAGTTGGTTCGTGACGAAGACCGGCGAGAGGAACTGGATGCCGGCCACGGAGCTGTTGCCGATCCGCAGGTCGGCGAAGTGCGAGGTGGTGGTGGTCGTCCCGGGGTTGGTGAAGCGGACCTGTTGCAGCGCGGTCGCGTTCAGGTGAACCAGGAAGGTGAGGGTCGCGGCGAATGCCGCCGGGTCACCTCCATTCTGGACGAAGGCGCCCAGCGCCGTGAGTGTGCCGGCCGTCAGCAAGCCGTTCGTGCTCGCGCCACCGAAGATGGTGCTGTCCACGACGGTCAGGTTGACGTCGGCGCTCAGGATCGCGAGCGATCCGGTGCCGGTCGTCCGCAACTTCCCGCCGACACGGAAGGTCGTGCTGGCGCCGAAGAAGCCGATGTTCCCGGCGAGATGCAGGTCCCCGGCGATCGTGTCGGCGGGGATGGTCATCACTGCCGTGGTGCTCACGCGGACGCTGTTGTAGCGGATGCCGACGCCCACGGGGAGCACGCCGATATTCCCGCCGGTGTACACCGCGGTGTCGGGAGTCATCCCGCGGCCGGCGACACCGATCGCACCGATAATCGGGATGGTCGCGAGCTCAAGAACCGGCGGCGCCAGGCGGGGTGACAACGTCGAGACCGTCAGCACTACGACGCCATTCGCCGTCAGTCGCTGCGTCGTGCCCGCGCCGATCAGGTTGGACGCGCCCGCGCCACCCAGCATCACAAGCGAGTCGCCGATGACCGCGTTCGTCTGCAGCACCACCGATCGCGTGATCGGCAGGACCTCCAGCCGGTTGAAGCGGGAGGTCGTCGGGCTCGCGAAGGTGATGTTCTGCGTGCCCGTCCCGGTGAACACCGTGCGGTGCGTCCCGGTCGCGTTGAAGCTGTTCGTTGCTCCCGCCTGAACGAAGCTGCCTCCCACCTGCAGGAGCCCCGCCGTCGGCGCGGAGTTGCCGCCGCTGAACGCCGCGCTCCCCGTGACGTTGAGGATCGAGCTCGCGGTCGTGCCGGTGAACGTTCCCGTCCCGATCGTCGAGAAGCTCCCACCGACCGTGACGGTGTTGCTGTTGAGATTGAGGCTGCCCCCTACCACGAGGTTCCCCGCCGCACCTGTAGCGGTGAGCGCACCGGTGAGCGTGAACGCCCCGCCCGCGAGGTGGAGCGCGTTCGCCGTGACCGTCGCCGTGCCCGCGAAGACGGTGGAACTGCCGCCCGCGAGGCGGAGCGAGTCACCCGTCACCGCGAGCGCCCCGATGTTCTCGACCGGGAAGCTGATCGTGCCGGTGGTCGCACCGGAGCTCCGCAACGTCGCGCCGGCGAGATTCCGGAAGATCGAGTTCGCGCCACCCTGGTTGTTCAGGATGTTGCCCGCCCCCTGGAGGTCGAAGAGCGCCGCATTCTCGATCACCGCGCCCGCGCCAGAGTTGATCGCCCCGGTGAAGGGCAGCGTCGTGTTCCCCTGCAGGTGCAGGCGGTGCGTGCCGTTGAAGGTGCGCGCTGCGGCGCCGCCGACGGCAAGCGTGGCGCCCACGCGGATGCGCGTCGTACCACCGAGCCCGACGACGTTCGAGGTGATGTCACCGGCATCCCAGTTCATCGCGGTCGATATCTCGAGCAGGCCCTCGTGCGTGAGCACACCGCCCAGCAGGTCGAGCCGCGGCATCACCACTGCCACGGCCGCGCTGTCGAGGGTGAGCGTTCCGCCCGTCACGCGGACGAGGCCCGCGGCCCCCGCCCAGACCGTTCCTGTGCGCATGCTCAGCGCGCCGGCCGCGAGTTCGAGATTGCCGCCGCTCAGTGTCTTGGTGCCGCCGATGCGCCCGCCGTTGCTGAGTCGAAGCTCGCCCGCCTGGATGTCGAAGGTGGTGCCGAGCGTGTCGATGAGCTGTGCACCGAGCTGGGCGATTCCCGTGCCGGTGCGGAGGAAGATGCCGAGGTTCTCGAAGACGGACTGTCCGCCGCCCTGGTTGAAGAGGTACTGCCCGTCCCCCGACCAGGTGAAGGTCGCACCGGCGCCGTTCCTGATGCGGGCCGCTGTGCCGCTGTTGAGCGTGAAGGTGCCGCTCCAAGTCGCCGTGCCGTCGTTGACCAGCGTGTGGCTGTTGAGCTGCCGCGTCGCAACGCCGATCATCGTCATCGTCGCGCCGGGCGCCACGCGCGTGCTGCCGCCACCGAGGAGGTCACCGGCACTCCAGGTCATGCTTCCAGTCACGTCGAGCGCTCCGGTGCCGGCCCGCACACCGCCCGCGAGATCGAGCACCGCTGTCGCGCCGACGCCGTTGTATGTGAAGGTGCCGCCACTCAGACGCGTGGTGCCGGTCACGCCCCAGCTTCCGGCGCTGGTGATCGTGCCGGGACCGCTCACCTCCACGATCCCCGCGCCCTGGACGTTCGACGCCGCCGTCAAGGTCTGTGCACCAGTGGTGAAGCGCAGCGTACCGCCGGTCGCTGCCGTGAGCAACCCACTGCTGGTCCCGGTGCCCTGGAGTTCCAGCACTCCGCTCGTGACCGTCGCCGTGCCGCTGACCGAGAGTCCGGTGACCACCGCCGTGCCGGTGGACGTCGTGCGCGTGAGCGCCCCCTGCACGTCGAACACGGAGGCCGCGCCCCCCTGATTGAAGAGCCATTGCGGATCGCCCTGGATACTGAGCGTGCCGCCGCCAAGCACGCGGATCGTCGCCGCCGATCCACTGTTGATCGTCTGCGTGCCCGTCCACGTCCCGGTCCCCGCCACTTCGAGCGCGAAGTTGCTGAAATTGCGGGTCGCCGTGCCGCTGATCGCGAGCGCGCCACCCGCGAGCACGCGGACGCGTGCGCCCGTGCCCGTGAGGCTGCCCCCGCTCCACGTGAACGCACTCGCGACACTCATCGCGCCGGTCCCAGCGATCCCGCCTCCACTCACCGCGACCGCGCCGTTCGCGGCGACCAGCACGCTGTCGGTCATCGTGAGCGTGGAGGTGCCGCTGATCGCGAGCGTCTGCGTGCCACTCGTGCCGCCGACGAGCATCCGCCCCACAGTCGCAGGCGCGTCGAGAGTCACCGTGTACGTCCCCGACTGCCGGATCCAGACGATGTCCGTCGCCGTCGGCACAGTGCCGAGGCTCCAGTTTCCGGGTGTGCTCCAGTTCCCACCCGTCGCATTCACCCACGCGTTCACGCCAGCCGGCGACCCCACTGTGAATGGCACGGAGGTCGCCGATGTCAGCCCTACCTGCGTCGCCACGAGCGTGTAGCCCGCACCGACGTTGTCGATGGAGAGTCCGGCGAAGGACGCGCTGCCCGCGACCGCATTGAGCGTCGTCACGCCAGAGAGCGTGCCCGCCGACGGGTTCGCGCCGATCGCCACCGCGATCGCACTCGTGAAGGTTGGCACCGTGTTGCCACCGGCGTCGCGAGCCGCGACCGCGACGACAAAGGGCGAGCCGGAACTCGTCGCAGGCGGCTGCACCGAGAACGCCAGCGAGGCCGCCGGCCCGACGGTCACGTTGAACGCCGTGCTCGTCGCAGCCGTGAGCGCGCCCGAGGTCGCCCGGATCGTGATGCCGGTGCCGAGTCCGCTCAGGGCCAGATCGTTCAAGGTCGCGACGCCGGCGACTGCCGTGCGCGTGAGCGTACCGCCGAGCACGGCGCCGAGCGGATTGTTGAGCAGCGCGAGCGTGACCGACCCCACGAACGACGCAGCGTCATTGCCGAACTGATCGCGCGCCCGCACGGTGACCGCCGGCACCATGATCGCGCCAGAGCTCACATTGCTCGGCGCCACGCCGAAGACGAGGTTCGTCGCCGCGCCGGCGACGGCGGTCGCCGCGAAGGAGACGGTCGCGCCCCCGAGAGAGGGCACCACGGCGCGGGCACTCTGCGCGCCCGGGACCGTCCCGACGGTCAGCACGGCACGCGCATCGCCGTTCACGTCGGTGGTGTCCACCAGCCGGCTGAGAGTGCCGCCGCCGGTGAGTACCTCGAAGTTCACCGGGACGCCCTGCACGCCGAGCCCGTCGGCGGCGCGTACGCGCGCCACGAAGGGCTGCGTGAGCGCCAGTCCCGCCGCGCCCGACTGCCCGCCACCGCTCTGCGCGATGACGGTCGAGGCCGTCGGCTGGATGATGATCGTATGCGTCACGCTCGGGCCGGTGAGCAACACCGCTCGGACCTGAACGCTTCCGCGCAGCGAGCGCGCCACGATGGAGCCGATGGCAGGATCCGCGATGGTCGCGCGGACCGTGTCGGCTGGATTCACGAGCGCGAACCCGATCGGTGTGCGCGGGATCACGACGCCCTGGCCGTCGAGCGCCTCCGCCACGAGCGTGCCCGTCTGTCCGAAGTTGAGCGCGAGTGGAGGATTCACGAAGCGGACGCTCGCGGCGTTCGCGCCGGTGCCCACGTAGATCAGGTCAGGGCGGACGATGCGAAAGGCGAGCCGGGTCATGCTCACGCGCACCGGGATCGGCCCCGCGCGAAAGACGGTGTCCCCTTGCGGGTTCGTCACGGCGATGCGCAGCACGAAATCGAGGCTCGCCCCGTCCATCGGCACCGTGAGCGTCAACGCGATGCTGTCGGCGCCGGTCTGGAAGGCGACGACGGTATCGAGCGTGGCGACGGTCGCGTTGGGGCGCGAGAGCACGAGGCGCACTGCGGCGACGTCCACGAGCGCATTCGCGAAGAGGCTGGCGAAGCGGGGGGCGACCGCAAGCGCCCCCACTCTGGCCCCAAGGCCGGTCGGCTCTCCCAGACAGCTGCCAACGAGGGTCGCTGCCGCAAGGCAACTGACCAGAGTGCCGAGATGTCGCTTCACGATGGTCCCAACCTGTCCTCTGGATCGCGGTGATGTCAATCGGCGCGAGCCACCTGCCCTGAAGATATGGCAGTCTCGATGTTCAGTTCCGTGACCGAATTCACATATCGCATGATGCGTGCCGAGGGTGCCGCGCGTCGCGTCTGGGTGGCGCTCATCGGTTTGCCGCGTACACGGCGGCTTTCATTCGAGCGACGAAGTTCGGCACGAACCGAAGGTAGCGCGCATCGCCGCCCTGCGTGCTCTGGGCATAGATGATCCCGCCATCCCATGACACTCGATTCGACCAGCCTGGCGTATCGAGGAACCGAACGTCGCGTCCCCAGAGTGTCGGGAGTCCCACGAGCTCTTCGGTGGTTGGGTGCAGGCGCGCGAGATACCACGACACGCCGGAGCGATAGAGCAACTCCGTGGGTGAGAGCCAGAGAGGCTCGATGCCGTCCACCGCGATCTGGCGCCGCTGCGCAGCAGGCGGGTACGTCGAGATCATCAACTGGCTGGAGCGTGACGTGTGCCAGGCGATGCGGCGTCCGTCCGGCGAGATCGTCGCGAAGACCGCGTCGGCGAGCAGCGTGTCGAACCGCACCGGACGCTCGGCCAGACTGAAGCGCAGGGTGAGGGAGGCCCGCAGGGGCGACGCCAGCAGGATACTCTCGCCGTGGAACTCCTTCGGCTCAGGCGCGGACTCAGGCTCGGTGGCGGCGAACACGGTGTCGGGTACCGCGCCGGATGTCGGCGAGCCGAGCAGTATCGCAGACCTGGTCCCATTCTGAACGCGCACGATGATCCGGTCGCCACTCGGACTCCAGAGTGGCGTGCGGATCGTCGCGGCCGTCAGCCATGTTTGCCGTTGACCGCTCTGCAGATCATAGATGCGGAGTTCCTGGGCTTCACTGGTGGCGACGACGGCGGCCAGGCGACGACGGTCGCGGCTCAGGTCGAATCGCAAGAAGGACGCGCGCTCGATCGGCAGGGGGGCGGGCACACGGCCCGGACGATGGACCACCATCTGCGCGGCGGCGCTGCCGCCGGCGGGCACGTAACCCAGCGTGCCGTTCGGTGCGAGGTCCATCTGTGCGCCACCGAGCGCGTCGCGCCTGATCCCGCGCACCAGCACGACGGAGCGACCGATGGTGTGCGTCCGACGATCATACGCCGCGCCGCGCAGGTCACCATCGAGCGAGAGGTAGAGCATGTACCGGTCGTCCACGAGGCGGAACGCGAACCCCGTCACGGGTCCGCCTGGTGTCCCGTCCGCATTGCGGGCGCGGATCGGCGCGCGCGCGCCCGTCACGGGGTCGACCACGGCGCCACCTTCGTCGAAGCTGCACAGCAGCTGCCGGTCCGCGGCGATCCAGGCGCCAAAGACGCATCGACTGATCTGCACTTCTCCCTCTCCTTCGATCGCCCCGATCTCCGGATCGAGCCACTGCATGCCGTAGCCGGCGTTCCCGATGGTCAGCAGACGGGTCGGGGAGACCCACTCCAGCGTTCCCGCCTGCCAACCCTCCCGGAGCCGCCTGGGCTCGCCACCGTCCACCGGCACGACGAGAATGCGATCATTCACGACGAACGCGACCCTCACGCCGTCCGGCGAAACGCGTGGTTGGGTGCCGCCACCGGTTCCGGGGATCGGGCGCGCACTGGCGTCGGTGAGGCTCCGATACCAGAGCATCGTCGAATCACCAGTCAACGCCGCGTAGACGACGAAGTCGCCGTTGGGCGAGAGGGACATATTCGACGCCGCCAGGCCAAACCCGCTTCCCCTGACGAGCTGCGCAGCACTCATCGGCGCGCTGTCCGGCAGGGCTGCGTCGAACACCTGCAGGTCTGCACTCGGCGCGGCGCGGGAGAGCGCCCAGAACGTCACGCCGAGAGACGCGACCGCCACGACGCCAAGTCCGGCGCTCACACGCCGCCAGGGCCCGGTCGTGGCGACGACCGCCCCCCGCATCGCACCCGTTCTGGAATCCGACCACAGCGCCGCCGCGAAATCGGCTGCCGAGGCGAATCGGTCGGCGGGCAGCTTGGCCAACGCGCGCAGCACGGCCTGCTCGACGCCAGGCGTGACCGTGTCGCGTACCGTTGAGGGCGCCGTGGGCTTCTCCGTCAGCACCTTGGCCACGATCGCCTGCACGGTGGAGCCGAGGAATGGCGGGTCACCGGTGAGCATCTCGTAGAGCACGGCGCCGAGCGCGTAGATGTCACTTCGCGCGTCGATGGCGCGCTCGCCCATCGCCTGCTCGGGGCTCATGTACTGCGGCGTGCCGAGCGAGAGGCCGGTCTGCGTCATCCGCTGCCCGCCGGCGCTCTGCACGGCGAGCGCGATCCCGAAGTCGGCGACCGCCGCATGCCCGCCCTGCAGGAGGATGTTCTCCGGCTTGATGTCGCGGTGCACGACGCCCTGCTTGTGCGCGTACTCGAGCGCATCCGCGACCTCGCGCGCGATCCTGAGCGCGTCCTCGATCGGGAGTTGCTTCTCACGGTCCAGTCGGTCGCGCAGCGACTCCCCGTCCACGAAGGGCATCACATAGAACAGGAACCCGCCCGCCTCTCCCGAGTCGTGCAGCGGCAGGATGTGCGGGTGCTGCAGGTTTGCGGTCGTCCGGATCTCGGCGAGAAAGCGTTCGCCACCCAGCGCGGCGGCGAGGTCCGGATGGAGGACCTTCACCGCCACGCGGCGCTGGTGCTTGAGGTCCAGCGCCAGGTAGACGGTCGCCATCCCGCCACTGCCGAGCTCGCGCTCGATGCGGTAGCGGTCGACGAGTGCGGCGGAGAGCGCCTCGGCGGAGTAGGTCAAGCGGTCACGGGTGGCGGGGGCCCGGAATCCGGGGGCTGAAGTCCTATGATAACCCCGAGGGAAGGCCCCCGCCCGCGGCTAGTATCCCCGCTTCCCATCCAGCCCCGACAAGACGAACCGATACGCGTTCGCCGTACTGTCATAGTCCGCGCGGAAGCTGGTCGGATAATGGACGTTCGCCGGCGCGCCTGGCACGACGGGGACGTCTAGCGTGAAACTGCGTCGTTGCAGCAGGTGCGCGCGCGTGAGCATCGGCTCCAAGAAGATCGGCTTCGTGCGGTAGTAGCCCACGACCAGCGTCTTCTCGAAGATGGCCGTGCCCTCGAGTTCCGCCGCCGGCAACGCATGCATCCCCATCTTGGGTACGCACAGGCCCACCAGCATCCCGAGACCGGGGATCTCAATGTCCGGCAACGCGTATCCCGACGGAATCGCGCTCGGCTTCGTGACGTCAGCGCAATCGATGGCGTCGATCTCCGCGGCCGAGAGATTGTAGAAGTGGAAGTCGAAGTGCGGCGTCAGGTATGGTCCTGGGGGATGCCCATGTGGCTCCCAGTACACGGTCAGCGTCTTGAGCCCGGTCGCCGCACTCACCGACTCCGGCAGCGGGATGCTCGCGAGCGCGACCGGTGGCCAGGCCATCTCCGCATCGGCGGGGGCGTTCTCGATGGCGCCGATCGGCACGGTCGCGCCGAAGGAGAGGAGATCGCCGCCGGAGTTCTCGCTCCACACGCAGACGTCGGACCCGTGCACGGGTCGGCACTCCCCCGCGACGATCTGCGGTTTGGCGCACGCGGCGAGCCCGAGAACGAGCACGCCACAGGTGAGTGAGTGACGCAATACATTTCCGTCCTGCGAGATTCGAGACACGCGACCCCTCCGTCGATGGTCTGGCGCCCGAGAGCGAGTCCCTCCAGCGCGGCCGTAAGTGTACGGCCGCCAGAGGGCGCCGGCAACCAGGCGCGTCGCTAGTGCGCTAGCCGCAACAGCGCGCGCCGGGAGCGCTGCAATCGGGCGCGCTTAGGCGTACTGCGCCGGATCCTGCCTGTAGAACTCGCGCAGCTGGTCGTACACTTCCGGGCGCTCCGCCCGGAGTGCCCGCGGCCGCTCGAAGAAGGTCTCCGTGAGCACCGCGAAGAACTCCGCGGGGTCCGTCGCCGCATACTCGTCGAGGAAGGTCTCCTCCCCCCCATCCACGGCCGTGCGGTGTGCCTCGAATGCCGGCGCGAGCACGTCGGCCCAGCGCGCGCTGGCTCTCCCTGACTCCATCAACGGTGCGCCGTTGAAGTTCCCGTCCCGGAAGTCCAGCTCGTGTGCGAACTCGTGCAGCACCACGTTGAGCCCGTGGGCCGGGTCCTCCAGACCGTCGAGCACCGCATCCCAGGAGAGGACGATCGCCCCGAGGTCGGTGGCCGCGAGGCCAGAGAGCTCGTCCTCGTCCTCCGTCCAGATCCCATCCCCGAGGTGCTGCTCCTCGCGCCGGATCATGTTGGACGGGTACACGAGCACCGAGCGCACGCTCGGGAAGTAGTCCGCGTCGCGCCCGAGGAGGAGCCGCGCGGCGTGCACGGCGATCGTCACGCGAATCTCGTCCGTGAGTTCGAGCCCGCCGCACCCTTCCCAGTGCTTTTCGGCGAGCAGCACCTGCGCGTGGCCGAGCCACGCCCCCTGGTCGGCGCGCGGAAGCCGCGTGAATGCAGGGACGTTCCGCTCGACGATCCGCCGCCACTCCGGCGGGCAGGGGCGCGCGCGCAGCGCGCGTCGGCGTCGACGCGTCAGAAAGCCAAGCATGGCCGATCGGTACGGTTGCTCGTCACGCTGTAGTCTTACCCCGCGAGGGCTGGCGCGCGTCCGTTCGGTCGGGGAGGTGACCTGCACCGATCTGCGGAACTTCGCGATGCAGACTGACTCTTCCAGTCGAAGGCGAACACCCGGCCCGCTCGGGCGGGTGGAGGTACAGCCCAACGATGTCGCGCAGCTTGGTGACGAACGCCGGATCGGTGGAGAGCTTGAACTGCTTGATGCTATCTGGCTTCAACCCATGGGTGCGCTGCACATTGCGCAGCCCTGGCTGCCTGCTACATTCCCGTTCCAGTGCGCCCCTCGATCGTCTCCCGCCTCTTTGCGGCCTGGCTCATGGCCGTCGCCGCTATCGCCCACCCCGGCGAGGCGCTGGCGCACGGCGTTGCGCACGACCGTGAGCATGATCGCGAAGGCGAGCATCGGCCCGGTGTCGAGCAGCAAGACTCGCGGAAGGTGTCGGGCGCCGAGCATGGGCACGAGCACGCCCTCGGCGATATGGACGACGCGAGTGTCCCGAACCGCACCGTCATCCCGGCGACGGTGCGTGAAGCCGAACTCCCGTGTTTCACGCTGCGCGACGTCGCGGTTGACGCGCCGGCAGCTCGCGCTCCGCTCGTCGGCGGTGACCCATCCACGGGACCACCACCGCGCCTGAGGGCGCCCCCGACCCGCTGACCTGACGCCGACGTCTCCCACCGGGGAGACGCCGGTAGCCGTCGCTGCAGCGACGCGCATTCTCCGTTCACCGTTCGCACCTCCCGAGCGCACTACGCGCTCGTCGGTGCGGACCCACACGGCAGGGTTCAGCATTGCAATCAACTACAGCCCTGCGACGACCCACCGTCGTCGCCGCTATTCTATTCATGTGCGCCCCGAGCCTGCACGCTCAGGGCACAGCGCCATTGTCGCTCGCGACGGCACGCAACGCCGCGCACCGGGTGCACCCGGAGATCACTGCGGCGCGCGAAGCCGTCATGGCGGCGCAGGCCGGCGAGCGGCAGGCCAGCGCGTACCCCAACCCGACGTTCGCCTACCGGCGTGAGCAGACAGCCGGCGATGGACAGTCGAACGCGCAGAACGTCTCGTCCATCGATCAGCCGATCGAACTCGGGTTGCGCGGTTCCCGTCGCGACGTTGCTCGCGCCCGACGCGAAGCGGCCGAGGCTCGGCTCGCATTCACGCGGCTGGAACTGGATCATGACGTGACGGTCGCCTACGCGCGCGCGGTGGCGGCCGACCGGCGGGCGCGGGTCGCCGAGCAGGCCGGTGCCGCCTTTACGGAAGCGCTTCGGGTGAGCGAGCAGCGGCTCGCGGCCGGAGACGTCGCAGGCTATTCGCACCGGCGCCTACGACTCGAGGCGGCACGTGCGGCCACGGCGCGAGTTGAGGCGGTGCTGGAAGCGCGCACTGCACGGGTGGTGCTTGCGTCGCTGATCAGCGCGGCTGACGCGTCGCTGGCTCCTTCATCGATGATTCTGTCCGACACGCTGGTGGGCGTCCTCACCACGCCTGCCGCGGACTCGCTCGTTGCGATGGCGCAGCAGATACGCGCCGACTTCCGCGCGTTGCAGCTCGACGCCGAGGGTTCCGCCGCAGAGGCACGGCTCGCCGCACGTGCGCGGTTGCCGGTTCCGGTGCTCTCTGCCGGCTTCAAGAACGAGCGTCTTGGCGAGACGGGAGCAGGCACCTACTCCCTCGACGGGTTCGTCGCTGGGATATCACTGTCGCTTCCGATCTTCGACCGCCGCCGCGGGGCTGTGGACGCGGCAGAGGCAGAGACGCGGCGGCAGCTCGCACTGGTGGAGAGCCGTCGTCGTCGCATCGCCCGCGAGGTCCTCGAAGCGCATGACGCGTATCGCGTCGCGCAGGAGCAGGTCGCGCTGCTCGAGCCGGTCGTCGGACCGGATGCGCGGGCGGCACTCGCTGCGGCCGACGTCGCATACGCTGAAGGCGAGATCATGCTCGTCGAATGGCTCGACGTCATGCGTTCCTATCGCGAGGCCGAGGCCAGCTTCGCGTCGCTGCAGGCAGAAGTGCTCATCCGAAGTGCGGCGCTCGAGCGCGCCGTCGGATCTCCTTTCACGCAGGTACGATGATGCCCCGACTTCAATCCTGTGCGGCGCTCGCCGCCGCGATCCTGCTCGCTGCCTGCGGTGGCGACGACGCCACCGAAGCAGAAATCGCTGCGGGGGGCGAGCCCGCCGGTGGCGTCGTCACGCTCTGGACCGACTCGACGGAGCTCTTCCTGGAGCATCCGGCGCTCATCGTCGGCGACTCCGGCGTATTTGCCGCGCATCTCACGGACATCACGGACTTCGCCCCGCTGTCCTCCGGGCGCGTGACCTTCCGGTTCGTCCCCCGGGCTGGTGGCGCGCCGGTGGTCGCGACGCAGGAGACACCACGCCGCCCCGGCATCTACGGTCCGCAGCCGCGGTTCACCAGACCGGGCGTGTACGATCTTACGATCCTCGTGGACAGTCCGCAGGCGAAGGACAGCATCAGCGTCCCGAACCTCCGAGTGTACGCGACGGCCGATGAAGCGCCACGAGAGGAGGAAGGCGGAGGAGGCGGCATCAGCTTCCTCAAGGAGCAACAGTGGAAGACACCCGGCTTCCGCACGGCGTTCGCGGACAGCGGGACGGTCGTCGCAACCATCGATGCGACCGGCAGCATCGTTCCGGCGGCCGGACGTCACGCGGAGGTGACGGCCCCGATCAGCGGCCTCGTCGACCCGAGTGGCGTCGCCTCGTCACCCGCGCCCGGACAATCGGTGGCGCAGGGGCAGGTGCTCGCGGTGATCATCCCGTCGCTGGGTGAGGGGGGGAACGCGTATGCTGAAGCACGCGCCAGGCTCCGTTCCGCCGAAGACGAGTATGCGCGCGCCCGCCGCCTCGTCGAAGCGGAAGCCGCGCCACGCCGGCGGCTCGAGGAGTCGGAGATCCGGTTGCAGGCTGCACGCGAGACGGTGGCGGGGTTCGGTGGCAGTGCAGCAGGCGGGGGCAGGCTCGCGATTCACTCGCCGATCCGTGGCGTCGTCGCGAGCCGCTCGATCACGCCGGGGAGCCGCGTGGAGGCAGGCGCCCCGCTCTTCAGCATCGTCGATCCGTCGGTCGTCTGGCTGACGGTGAACGTGCCGGCGGCCCAGGCGGCACTCATCGGCAGCGGCTCGGGTGCGTCATTCCAGCTCGAGGGCGCGGGCAACCGGTTCGAAACGCGGCGCACGGTGTCGATCGGCAGCGTGATAGATCCTCAGTCCCGCACTGTCCCACTCATCTATGAAGTGCCGAATGTGAACGGCATCATCCGCGTCGGCTCCACGGCCCGCGTCGCGGTCCGGACGGGGCGTCGGGTCGTCGGCATCGTCATTCCGGCGTCCGCGGTGCTCGATGAAGACGGCCGGCCGATCGCGTACGTGCAGTCCGAAGGCGAGACCTTCGAGAAGCGTGAACTCACGCTCGGCGGACAGGGCGGCAATCGCGTGCTCGTTCTCAGCGGCATCAACCCGGGCGATCGGGTCGTGACGAGTGCCGCCTATCAGGTGCGACTCGCGTCGCTCTCCACCAGCGTGCCGGCCGAAGGCCACGCGCACTAAACGTCAACGGGGAGCGACAGATATGCTGAACAACCTGATCGGCTGGTCGCTGCGCAACCGCGTGGTCGTCCTGGGCATCGCTGCAGTGATGCTCGTGGCGGGCGCCATCACGGCGCTGCGCATGCCGGTGGACGTGTTCCCGGACCTCACGGCGCCGACCGTGACCGTGCTGACCGAGGCGCATGGGATGGCGCCGGAAGAAGTGGAGGCGCTCGTCACGTTCCCGATCGAGACGGCGGTGAACGGGTCGACGGGGGTGCGGCGCGTGCGGTCGTCGACCGCGCAGGGCATCTCCGTGGTCTGGGTGGAGTTCGACTGGGGCACGGACATCTTCCGCGCCCGGCAGATCGTCGCGGAGAAGCTGCAGACACTCGCGGCCCAGTTGCCGACCGGGGTGACACCGCCGGTGCTCGCGCCGGTGTCGAGCGTCATGGGCGAGATCATGATGATCGGACTCACCGGGCCGCAGCCGCCGATGGAACTACGCACGGTGGCCGACTGGACGATCCGCCGTCGGCTCCTCGCTGTGCCCGGGGTCGCGCAGATCGTGCCGATCGGCGGCGAGGTGAAGCAATACCAGGTGCTCGCCGATCCGGCCCGCATGCTGGCGACCGGTGTGACGCTCCATGAAGTCCTGCGCGCCGCCGAGGGGTCCAATAAGAACGCGTCGGGCGGCGTGTACATGGATCGCGGGCAGGAGTACGTCATCCGTGGCATCGGCCGGATCCAGTCGGCGCAGGACATAGCGTCGACGGTCGTGGCCGTCCGCGGCGGCATCCCCGTGCTGCTCGGCCAGGTGGCCGACGTGCGTGTTGGGGCGGCGCCGAAATACGGTGACGGGTCCGTGAATGCGAAGCCGGGTGTCGTGCTTGCCGTGCAGAAACAGCCGGGCGCGAATACGCTCGAGCTGACGGAGCGCATCGAGCGCGAGCTGGCGGATATCCGGGGGACTCTCCCGAAGGGGATGGAGATCCACTCGGAGCTCTTCCGGCAGGCCGACTTCATCACCATGGCCGTGGACAACGTGGTGGAGGCGCTCCGCGATGGCGCGATCCTCGTCATCATCATCCTCTTCCTGTTCCTCTGGAACCTCCGCGCGACCGCGATCTCGATCCTCGCGATCCCCCTGTCGCTCGTCGTCGCGATCTTCGCGATGAAGCTCCTCGGCATCACGATCAACACCATGACGCTCGGCGGCATGGCGATCGCGATCGGCGCGCTCGTGGACGACGCCATCATCGACGTCGAGAACGTGTTCCGGCGGCTGAAGGAGAATCACCACCGGCCGGCGGGTGAGCAGCGGCCGTCGCTGCGCGTGGTCTTCGAGGCGTCCAAGGAGATCCGCGCGTCGATCGTGAACGCGACGCTCATCATCATCGTCGTCTTCCTGCCGCTGTTCTTCCTCGGCGGCGTGGAAGGGCGGCTGCTGCAACCTCTCGGCTTCGCGTACGTCGTGTCGGTCCTCGCCTCGCTGCTCGTCGCCGTGACGGTGACGCCGGTGCTCTGTTCGTACCTGCTCCCGAACTCGAAGTCGGTGCAGACGGAGGCCGAAAGCCAGGTGGTGACGTGGCTCAAACGGCATTACGCCTGGACGCTGGAACGGGTGCTCGCGCATCCGAAGCGCGTGCTGGGTGGGGCGGCCGCGGCGTTGCTGCTCGCCATCGCGGCGATCCCATTGCTTGGCACCGCCTTCCTGCCCGAGTTCAACGAGGGCGCGCTCACCGTCGCCGTGGTCACGGTGCCGGGTACGTCGCTCGACGAGGCGAATGCGATCGGCCGACGGGTGGAGGAGATCCTGCTTGCCAACCCTGCGGTGAAGAACACCGATCGTCGGCAGGGGCGGGCAGAGCTCGACGAGCATGCGCAGGGCGTGAACGCGGCCGAGGTCGACGTCACGCTGCACGAGGGCGTGGAGAAGGAGGCGTTGTTCGAGGAGCTGCGGCGGGAGTTCGCGCCTATCCCGGGTACAAGCGTCACGGTTGGCCAGCCGATCGGGCACCGCATCGATCATATGCTCTCCGGGACGCGAGCGAACATCGCGGTGAAGATCTTCGGGCCCGATCTGTATAAGCTCCGCCAGGTCGGCGGTGAGGTGCGTGACGCGATGCAGACGGTGCCGGGTGTGGCCGACCTGCAATTGGAGCAGCAGATGGACGTTCCGCAGCTCCGGATCCAGGCCGACCGTGGCGCGCTCGCCCGATATGGCATGAGCGTAGGCCAGCTTGCCGAGGCGATCGACGTCGCGTTCAACGGCGAGGAAGTGTCCCGCGTGCTCGAGGAAGGGAAGAGCTTCGACCTCGTGGTGCGCTTTCCGGACGAGGCACGCGCCAATGCGGCGGCGATCGGGGCGGTGGTGTTCGACACACCGACCGGTGAGCGCGTGCCGCTGTCGCAGCTCGCACAGGTGAACGTGAGCCGTGGACCCAATGTGATCTCCCGCGAGAACGTGCAGCGGAAGATCGTCGTCCAGGCGAACGTCGCCGGCCGTGACCTCGGCAGCACGGTGGCCGACATCCGGGACGCCGTGGCGGAACGGGTGCAGCTTCCCGCGGGTTACCACGTGGAGTACGGTGGGCAGTTCGAGGCACAGGAGGAATCGACGCGAACCCTTGGCCTGCTCTCGATCCTCTCGCTGGCGGCGATCTTCCTGATCCTGTTCGCCGAGTTCCGTTCGATGCGCACGGCGAGCCTCGTGATGGCGAACCTGCCGCTGGCGCTCATCGGCGGCGTCGTGGCCGTGCTGCTGACGGGTGGCATCGTGAGCATCGCGTCGCTCGTCGGCTTCGTGGCGCTATTCGGCATCGCGACGCGGAACGGCATCCTGCTCGTCGCGCACTATCAGCAACTGCTTCGCGAGGGCGTGCCCATCCGGGAGGCCGTCGTGCGCGGCTCGCTCGAGCGGCTGTCGCCGATCCTGATGACGGCGCTCACCGCCGGGCTCGCGCTCATTCCGCTCGCGATCGGCGGCGGGGAGCCCGGCAACGAGCTTCAGACGCCGATGGCCATCGTGATCCTCGGCGGCCTCATCTCTGCCACCGCGCTCAACATGGTCGTCCTCCCTGCACTCTACTGGCTCTTCGGAGACAGGTCGCATGCCACGGCCAACGCCGGCGATCCCTTGGCCGATTCTGTCCCGGACCCGACGCTCAATCCCGTTCAGGCATGATGACCCGCCCCACCACACTCCTCCTCGTCTTGGCCGGACTGGCCGCGCTGCTCGGGCTCCCCAGTGAGGCGCTCGCGCACGGCGTCGCGGTCGGCGACAAGGGCTACATCCAGCAGATCTCCGGCGTCCTGCTCATGCCGTTCGCCTATCTCGGCGCGAAGCACATGGTCACCGGGTACGACCACCTGCTGTTCCTGCTCGGCGTGATCTTCTTCCTGTACCGCCTGAAGGACATCGGCGTGTATGTGACGCTGTTCGCGATCGGGCACTCGACGACGCTGCTGCTCGGCGTGCTCACAGGCGTCAGCGTGAGCGCCTATCTCATCGACGCGATCATCGGGCTGTCGGTGGTCTACAAGGCGCTCGACAACCTCGGCGCGTTCAAGCGCTGGTTCGGCATGCAGCCCAACACGAAGGCCGCCACCCTGATCTTCGGGCTGTTTCATGGCTTCGGGCTCGCGACCAAGATCATCGAGTACGAGATTTCGCCCGACGGGCTGATTCCGAACCTCATCGCGTTCAACGTCGGCGTCGAGATGGGCCAGCTCGTCGCGCTCGCGGCC
The DNA here is from genome assembly GCA_031416495.1 of Gemmatimonadota bacterium. Lineage (GTDB taxonomy): Bacteria > Gemmatimonadota > Gemmatimonadetes > Gemmatimonadales > Gemmatimonadaceae > Pseudogemmatithrix. The sequence continues at coordinate 3,539 of JANOTV010000302.1, read as the reverse complement.
ATCCTCATCGCGATGAGCTACTGGCGCCGTACCCCGAGCTTCGCGCGGCACGCGTACACCGGCAACGTCGTCATGATGAGTGCCGGATTCCTGCTGATGGGCTACCAGCTCGCCGGCCACTTCATCACCGCCTCCTGAGCCACCTCATGAACAACACGAACACTCCGCCGCTCTCCGAGCTGCCGTCCTCTCGTGCGCTGCTGCGTTCAACGCTGATCGCCGCCGGCGTGGCGCTGGTGCTGCTCGTCACGGTCGTGATGCCCGCCGAATACGGCGTCGATCCGACGGGGATCGGCGGCGTCCTCGGCCTGGAGCAGATGGGTGAGATCAAGCAGTCCCTTGCAGCGGAGGCGGCGGCGGATGCGGCGGCGGATGCGGCGGCCGATGCGGCGGCGGATGCGGCGGCGGATGCGGCGGTCGGTGCTGCCGAGGCCACGCGCGATACGGCATCGCGCGGCAGCCGCGCCGACACGATCAGCATCGTGCTGCAGACGGGCCAGGGCCGTGAGATCAAACTTGCCATGGGTGACGGCGCCCGGGTGGACTTCGATTGGGTAACGAGCGGCGGCGTCGTGAACTACGACCTGCATGCCGATCGCACCGCGCCGCCGGCGATCAAGTATCACGGGTACAAGAAAGGGCAGGCCGTCCCGTCGGACACGGGCGTGCTCGTTGCTGCGTTCGACGGGATGCACGGATGGTTCTGGCGGAATCGGACGACGGTGGCGGTGACAGTGACGCTTCGTGTCGCGGGCGACTATCGGGACTGGACGGAAGTGCGGTAATGTGGCCGAGCGTCGCCCGAGATCGGTCGGCAGTAGGTATCGGCAGTAGGTGTCTTGACATTAGGTGTTAAAACACATATACTTGTCCGGGTCAGTGAGAGAGGCCTCGAGAACGCGAGAGCGAGTGCATGGAGCAGCCCGGCGTTGCCAGGCAGGAGGATCCAATGGGAGTGACCACACACGACATCTTCGGGGCGGCGCGGACAGCCCCGGCGCCCGCGACACCGGGCAGCTACGGCGAAGCGCCGAAGGGCTATCGTCTCCCGCAGGCGACGCGACTCGGCTGCGTCAAACTGCAGGTCGCGAACCTCGCACGCTCGCTCGACTTCTATGGGCAGACAGTCGGGCTTCGCGTCCTTGAACGGACCGACGCGACCGCCACGCTCGCACCGTACGGTGAGGACCGTGTGATCGTCGAGCTCGAAGAGCGCAAGGGAATCACTCCCGCCACGCGCGGACTGCTCGGTCTCTACCACTTCGCGATCCTGCTCCCCGACCGGCCGTCGCTCGCGCGGTTCGTGCGGCATCTCGCAGAGACCGGCGTGCGCGCGGGCGCGGGCGACCATCTCGTAAGCGAAGCGTTCTACCTCACCGATCCCGACGGACTTGGCATCGAGGTGTACGCGGACCGTCCGCGTTCGACCTGGCAGCGGATCGGGCGCGAACTCATGCTGGCGACGGATCCCGTCGACGTGGCTGCACTCGTTGCAGGCGCCGGCGATCTGTCCTGGACCGGGATGCCGACGGGCACGGTCATCGGGCATGTGCATCTGCATGTCGGTGACCTCGCGGAGGCCTCTGCGTTCTTTTCCGAGTCGCTCGGGTTCGACCGAATGAGCTGGCGTTACCCCAGCGCGCTCTTCTTCGGAGCCGGGGGCTACCACCATCACGTTGGTACGAACACGTGGGCGGGGGCCGACGCGCGCGTACCAGGCGAGAACGATGCGCGACTGTTGGAGTGGAACATCGAGGTGCCGACCGCAGACGATCTGGCCGAGCTGACGAATAGTCTCGCACGCGCTGGATATCCGGTCGATGGGACACCGGGCGAGACGGTCACGAGCGACCCGTGGGGGACGCGCATCCGCGTGCGCTCACAGGCTTGATATTAGGTGTTGCAACACTTATCATCCTCCCATGCCTCGCGATCTTCGCAGTGAACTTCAGCAGCGTAAGCCGTTCGGGAGCCTCCACCAGGAGGCGTTTCTGAACATCGGCAGAACGCACACGCTGCTTGACGATGCGATGGCGCGTGTCCTCAAGCCGCGCGGTTTGGCGCTCACGCAGTACAACGTGCTGCGGATGCTTCGCGGATCGGGCAAGGAGGGGTTGTGCCGGAACGAGATCCGCGACCGGTTGATCACGCGGATGCCGGATGTCACGAGGCTGCTCGACCGCATGGAAGAGGCGGGGTTCATCAGCCGAGTGCGAGGGACGGTGGATCGGCGGCTCGTGCGGACGACGTTGACGAAGCAGGGCAGGGCGCTCGTGGGTACGCTGGATGACGTCGTGGCTGCGGAGCACAAACGGCAGCTGGGGCACATGACGAAGAAACAGCTGCAGTCGCTCAACGAGGTGCTGACGCTGGCGAGGGAGAAGGTGTAGGCTGCCTGCGGGCAGAAGCTCTTCGTCCACGGGATCGCCGTGACGATGCTGGGCGCCATCCTGCTTGTGCACGCTGGAGCGGGGTTCTTCCTGCCCAACGGCTATGAGTTCGTGCTCGCGCTGTTCGCGATGGCGCTCACCCTCATGGTGACCGGAGCCGGCCGGTATTCGGCGGACGCGGTGATCGCCGCACTGATCCTCATCAATGCGCTGTACGTCGCCGCCGAGTGCTCGGCGGTCAGTGCCCGTCGAAGCCGTCTCCAGCAGGAAAAGGTGAGTACGAGGCGGTGCGAGTGGAAGTGCGCAAGGTGCGCGGCAATGGCGTTCATGAGGCGCTCGTGGAGCGCCGGGAGACGGGAAATGGCTGACGGTTCGGCGCAGCGCGGCATGAACGACGAGGCAGCGATGGTGCACGTGGTCGCCGAACTCACCTTCGCGCCGGAGCATCGCGCGGCGTTCCTCGATGCGTTCGCATGGCTCGAGCCGTTCGTGCGCGCAGAGGACGGATGCATGGAATACCGCGGCGCGCTCGAGGTACCGACGTTGATCGGCGCGCAGACGCCGCCGCGCGGCGACGTGCTGATGGTCATCGAGAAGTGGCGCGACGAAGCGGCACTCACCGCGCACCTCGACGCGCCTCACATGGGCCAGTTCGGCGAGCGCGTGGGCCACATGATGCCAGGCCGCGTGATCCGCATCTCGCGCGACATGCGTTTCGTTCGCGCGACCGTGGCGTGATGCGCATCACGAGCACCTATCACAGAGTTGCTGCGGCACGGGCGGGGGATACATTCCCCTTCCATGCTCCTCGCGGTCCTCGTCGGTCTTTCTGCGGTCCTGGCTCTGCTCATCGCTCTGCTCTATGGGCAGCTCGTGCGCAGGTCGAAGGATGCGGAGCGGCGGTTCGCGCAGCTCGTGCGCGACGTGCCCGACATGATCATCACGTTCGACACCAGCGGACGGTTCCTCACGGTGAACCCGGCGACGCTTGAGCAGTCGGGCTACACGTTCGCCGAGCTGCAGGCGCTCCCCAGTACTGTGCTCTTCCCGCCGGACGACTACGCAATGCTCCTGCGCGTGCGCGACGAGCTGCGGCAGGGTGCGCCGATCCGCGCGTTCACAGCGCGGTATCGCCGCAAGGACGGCATG
>JANOTV010000301.1:0-8396 GCA_031416495.1 Gemmatimonadota bacterium | reverse complement strand
TCGCCATCGGCATGGCGTAACCGCCGAACGCCGAGATGACGACCTTCGGGGCGCGGAAAAGGAATCCCTTCCCTTCCTGCGCCATGCCGGGCGTCGCGAACATGACGCTGCCCAACAGGATGAGGCTGTTCCGCGTGCGTGACATGATTCCCCCAGGATGCACTGGTAGCATACCCCCATTCCGTGGAATGTGCCACTTGACGCCACAGACCGGCCTCCTCGACTCCGCCGGCTAGAAGCTCAGGAGCGACGTCACTCGGCGGCCCGCCAGGGCCACGCGCCAGGGGAGGAAGCTCAGGTCCATCACCACGGAGACGCCCTGCACCGTCGCGCCGAAACGGTTCACGAGGCGGCACGCAGCGGCAGCCGTTCCTCCGGTGGCGAGCACGTCGTCCACCACGAGCACCCGAGAATCCGAAGTCAGCGCATCCTCGTGGATCTCCAGTGCATCTGACCCGTACTCGAGGTCATACGACTCCGTGATGCGGCCGAACGGCAGCTTCCCTGGCTTTCGCACGGGAACGAGCGCGGCGCCAAGGCGGCCCGCGACCGGCGCGCCGAAGAGGAATCCGCGGCTCTCGATGGCGAGCAGGTGCGTGATCCCTTCGCCCACGAATGGGGCGGCGAGCGCATCGATCGTGCGGGCGAACAGCAACGGATCGAGCAGCACCGGCGTGATGTCCTTGAACATGATGCCGGGCTTCGGGAAGTCCGCGACCTCCCGGATGGACGCACGAAGGTCGGCGGCGAGGCTGACGTCTTTGCTCATGTCGGAGATCGTCGGATTGGCTGGTGGGCGCGCCGGGTCACTGCGTGAATCCATGCATGCCGATGAGCGGCACGAATCGCATCGCGTCGAGCGTCGTGCGCTCGATGCCTTCTGCGGTGCGGCGGATCATCACGAGTTCCTGAGTATCACGATCCCCCACCGGAATCAGCAACCGTCCGCCCGGCGCCAGCTGATCCACGAGCGGCTGTGGGATATCCGGCGATGCGGCTCCGACGAGGATGGCGTCGAACGGCGCGTACTCCGGCCAGCCGAGCGTGCCGTCGCCGACGCGCTGGATCACCTGCTCGATGCCGCATTGCTTGAGCGCGATGCGCGCCCCTTCCGCGAGCGCGGCGATTCGCTCGATCGTGAACACCTGTCCTGCCAGCTTCGCGAGCAGCGCGGTCTCGAATCCCGAGCCCGTGCCGATCTCGAGCACCTTCTCCCTGCCGCTGAGTTCGAGCAGCTCGAGATACGTCGCATGCACCCACGGCTGGCTGATGGTCTGCCCGTTGCCGATCGGCAATGCGGTGTCCTCATACGCACGGTGCTGGACGCCCGTCGGCACGAAGAGATGGCGCGGCACGTCATCGAATGCCTTCAGCACCGCGAGGTTCTTGATCCCCTTGTGCTGGAGCTCCTCGATGAGGCGACGGCGCGCCCCGCCGTACTGGCGCGTCACTGCACCTTCCACCAGAGCGCCGAATCGTCGAGTCGGTCGCGGGCGGTGAGATCGAGATGGAGCGGCGTCACGGAGATGTAGCCCTCCTTCACTGCGCGGAAGTCGCTGTCCTCTGCCCCGCTCCAGGCCACCGAACCGCCACCGATCCAGAAGATCTCCCGGCCCCATGGGTCCTTCATGGGCTGCAGTGAATCGGAGAACACGCGACGACCAAGGCGCGTGAGCTTGATACCCTTCACCTGGTCCGCCGGGATCGCCGGCAGGTTCACGTTGAGCAACGTGTCAGCAGGGAAATCGGGCAGCGACGTGAGATGACGCAGCACGCCGGTGAGCGACTCCACCAGCTCGTCGAGCAGCGGCTCGTCCGCACTGAGCACGCGACCGGCGAACGAGATGGCGATGCTGGGCACTCCGAGGGCGAGACCTTCCATCGCCGCGGCCACGGTGCCGGAGTAGAGTACATCCTCGCCCATGTTCGGCCCGTGATTGATGCCGCTCAGTACGAAGTCGGGGCGCTCGGGCAACAGCGCCTCGATCGCGAGCATCACGCAGTCGGTCGGCGTGCCGTCCACCTGCCATCGCTGGTCGCCGAGCTTCACCGGCCGCAACGGGTGATGCAGCGTGAGCGAATGGCTTGTCGCGCTCTGTTCGCGGTCCGGCGCGACGACCCAGACGTCACCGAGAGGCGTTGCGGCCCGCTCGAGGCAAGCGAGTCCGCGGGCGAGTATGCCGTCGTCGTTGCTGCAGAGGATGCGCACGTGTGTTATCGAGTCGGTTGGTCAGTGATCGGTGTCGAGGATCTCGAGGATCGCCTTCAGGTCCTGCTCGAGCAGATGCACCGTCTCGGCGTCGAGCCCGCGGCGAGCCGCGGGCTTCACGCCGCCGCTCTTGCGGTGTTCCTCCACCTTCTGTCGGGCGCCTTCGATGGTGTACTTCTCGGTGTACAGCAGGTGCTTCACGAGCAACACCAGTTCGACTTCACGCCGCGAATAGACGCGGTTCCCCGAGCGGTTCTTCGCCGGGTTCAGGAAACGGAACTGGCTCTCCCAATAGCGCAGCACGTGCGGCTTGAGCTCCGTGAGCTCGCACACGTCGCCGATGGAGAAGAACTCCCGGACCGGTTCTCCCGCGGCCGCCATCAGTCGTTCTCGTCCCGCAGGTCGCGCGTCATGAGTTCGACCAGTGCCCAGCGCGCGGGCTGCTTCTCGAACAGCACGCGATGCACCGCGCGCACGATCGGCATGTCCACATCGTGCTTCTCCGCGAGCGCACGCGCGCTCTCGGTGGTCGTCACGCCCTCGGCGACGGTGTCACGTCCCTGCAGCACTTCGGAGAGCGTCGCACCGCGGCCGATCTCAATGCCCACGGAACGATTGCGCGAGAGCGAACCGGTGCACGTGAGCACGAGGTCGCCGAGGCCGGCGAGGCCGGCGAATGTCGCCGGCTCCGCGCCGAGCTTCACGCCGAGTCGCGTCATCTCCGCGAGTCCGCGCGTGATGAGTGCCGCGCGCGCATTGAAGCCGAGCTGCAATCCGTCGGAGATGCCCGTCGCGACCGCCATCACGTTCTTGAGCGCGCCGCCAATCTCAACGCCGATCACGTCGCGCTGCGTGTACACACGGAAGCCGGCGGTGCTGAGCGTGTCCTGCGTGAGCTTCGCCGCCTGCGCGTCCGCGCTCGCCGCGACGATCGCCGTCGGCAGGTGGTTCGCGACTTCCTGCGCGAAGCTCGGGCCGGACAATGCGACCACCGGACGGCCCGGCGACTCCTGCGCAACCACGTCGGTCATGAGCGCGAGATGCTCGCGCTCGATCCCCTTGGTGGCGACGACGAGCGGGATTCGCTCGGGCACCCAGCGCGCCGCCTGCGCCGCCACCTGCCGCAGCACGTGGGACGGCGAGGCGTAGATGATGAGCTGCGCGCCATCGCACGCCGTCTGCAGTGACGACGTCGCGCGCAGGGACCGGTGCAGCGGCACACCGCCGAGGAAGCGCCGGTTCTCGGCATGCGAGTTCACCGAGTCCACAACATCAGGCTCGAACGCCCAGAGCAGCGCCTCGTGCCCGTTCTCAGCCAGCAGATTGGCGAGCGCCGTGCCCCACGCGCCCGCACCGATGACGGTCGTCTTCATGCGGTCTCCCTCGCCCTACGATTGAATGTGCGCGGCTCGGTGCCCCGCCGCAGGCGACCGATATTCGCCCGGTGCGACCAGAGGACGAACGATGCCACGGCGAGCGACACGAGGAAGAGCGGTGAACGCAGGCCTGCCGTGACCGCGACCGCCACCGGAAGGACCGCCGCCGCAACGATGGATGCGAGTGAGACGAAGCCCGTGCGCCACGCCGTGATCACGAACGTGGCGATGGCGACCGCGGCCGCGTACGGCGCGATGGCGGTGAACACTCCCGCTGCGGTGGCGACTCCCTTGCCCCCACCACGTCCCAGCAGGAAGATCGGCTTCGCATGACCCGCGATCGCCGCCACGCCGAATCCGAGTCCCCACCAGAGTGCTGCGTTGGGTGCGTCCAGCACGTTGGCCGGCAGCAGCGCCGGCAACAACGCGACCGGCAGCGCACCCTTTGCTGCATCGATCAGCAGCACGACGACCGCGGCCTTCGCGCCCAGATTGCGATAGACGTTCGTGGCCCCGAGGTTGCCGGAGCCGACGGTGCGGAGGTCCACGCCCTTGAGCAGGCGTCCGGCGAGGTACGCCGACGGGAACGAGCCCGCCACGTACGCCACGCCGAGTGCGAGGGCCGGATGCACCCTACTCCTTGCTGCCGCTGCTCTTCCGTCGCATCAGGACCCGCAGCGGATTGCCGTGGAATCCCCACTTCTCGCGGAAACCGTTGTGCAGGTAGCGGATGTAGTGCTCCTGCACGAGGTCGGGATGATTGCCGAACACCGCGATCGACGGCGGCGATGTCTCCACCTGCGTTGCGTAGTTCAGCTTGATCTCGCGTCCCGCGGCCTGCGGCGGCTGGCGGCGCGCGAGCAGCTCGCCCAGCGCGTCGTTCACTTCGGAGGTCGGGATGCGCTTCGAACGCTCGGCTTCCACCTCGAGGATGGTGTCGAGCACCTTTGTCACGCGCTGGCCGGTGATGGCCGACGTGAAGAGGAACGGCACAAACTTCAGGTACGGTGCCTTCTCGATGCAGTCCTTGTAGAACGTGGCCGACGTCTTGTCGTCCTTCTCCTTGAGGTCCCACTTGTTCACGATGATGATCATACCGCGCCCCGCTTCCCACGCGAGCGTCGCGATCTTGAGGTCCTGGTTGTGCAGGCCCTCGACCGCGTCGATCATGAGCAGGCAGATGTCGGAGCGGTCGATCGCGCGGCGCGAACGCAGCGAGGAGTAGAACTCCACGCCATCGTCGATGCGCGCCTGGCGGCGAAGACCCGCCGTGTCGACGAAGATGAACTCGCGACCATGGAACGTGAACGGCGTGTCGATGGAGTCGCGCGTGGTGCCCGCGACCTCCGACACGACGAGACGCTCCTCGCCGAGCAGCCGGTTGATGAACGACGACTTGCCGACGTTCGGACGACCGATCACTGCGATACGCAGCGCGTCGGGCTTGTCGTCGACCTTCGCCGGCGGCAGCGTCTTCACGATCATGTCGAGTAGGTCGCCCGAGTTCTTGCCGTTCGTCGCCGAGACCGGGACCGGGTCGCCCGCGCCGAGATTGAAGAACTCGAAGTATTCGTTGCTCTTCGGGTCATCCACCTTGTTCGCGACGAGCAACCATGGCTTGCGGGCGTTGCGCACGAGGTCCACGAGGCGCGCGTCGCTTGGATGCAGTCCGGCCTTCGCGTCCATCGTGATCAGCATGAGGTCCGCTTCGGCGATCGCTTCCTTCACCTGGTTGCGGATCGCGATGTCCATCGGGAGGTTGGAGTCCTCGATGATGCCGCCGGTGTCCACGAGCCAGAAGGAACGGCCGTTCCAGGTGCAGCGCGCGAAATGTCGGTCACGCGTGGTGCCCGCCTCGTCGCTCACGATGGCGGCGTCGTCGCCGATGAGGCGGTTGAACAATGCGGATTTGCCGACGTTCGGGCGCCCGACCAGCGCAACCACCCGCATATCACTCATCGGAGGCTCCGGCAAGTGAGCAGGATGGCTTGTCTTCGTGTACGAGCACGTCTATGAAGTCGTAGGATGGATACACCGGCATCGGCAGCGATTCACGCACCGAGACGAATGACTGGTCGTCGAGGAACACGCCGCCGTCGTTGATCGTCTCGGCCGGGATCAGCGCCAGATCGAGGTCCGTGCGTCCTTCGAGGGCGCGCATGATATCGGCGCCGACAAGGAGTCCTGCAGTGGTGACGGTCGGCCCAAAGAGCGAGTTCGTCGTCGGGATGAGTTCGAAGTGCGCGCCCGTCGCGTCCGTGAGCTGCGCGAGCAGGTCAGGCATGAGCGACTGCATGGCGAAGCCGGTCACGATCCCGATGCGTCGGCCTTCGAGGCACGGCAGGCGCGAGAGACCTTCGCGCACACGACCGCGCAGCGAGGTCACGGCACCGACGCCGTTCTCGATCTGCGAGAAGTCGCCGTAGTGCGCGGCCTCGGGGAACGGACGCTGGGCGAGCAGGTAGAGTTCGTCCGAGCCGTACACCCAGGGCTCGCCGCGCTCCTCCATCGCCTTCCCCGCCCACTGCTCGACCGCGTCCAGGATGCGCGATGCGTTCTCGACATCCATCGACTGGCCGGTGTAGATGTGCGAGAACTGCGTGAGGCCCACCGGCACGAGCGCGACCGAGAGGCAGTGCTCGCCGAACGAATACAGGTCGGCGAGCGACTGCTCGAGGATGTCGGCATCGTTGAGACCCGGCACGACGACCATCTGGCCGTGGAACTGGATGCCACCCTCGGTGAGCCGCGTGAGCTGGCCCATGATGTTCGGGACGCGCGGATTGTTCAGCAGCTTTTTGCGCGCTTCCCACGGCGTCGCGTGCACCGACACATAGAGCGGCGACAGACGGTACTCGAGGATGCGCTCGAAGTCGCGCTCCTTGAGGTTCGAGAGCGTCGCGAAGTTGCCGTAGGCGAACGAGAGACGGTAATCGTCGTCGCGGATGTAGAGCGGCTTCCGCAGTCCCTTCGGCAGGCCCTCGATGAAGCAGAACTCGCAGCGGTTCGCGCAACGGCGCACGTTCGGCGGCTCGAGTTCAATGCCCATCAGGTCGCCGTCGCCACGCTCGATCTCGTACACGAGGTGCTCGCCATCGGGGAGCTTCGCCTCGAGTTCGAAGGCGTCGTCGGCGGTCAGGAACTCCCAGTCCAGAAAGTCGGCCAGCTCGCGGCCGTTCACGCTCAGCAACTCCGTACCCGGGACGATCCCGAGTTCGGAGGCGATGCTTTCTGGTTGGACCTGGAGGACGCGGATCATGCGTGGCGGCGAACGGCTTGGGAACAGCGGCGATAGAGCCAAAAAAAAGCCGCGGTTCGCGGCTCACTCATTATATCAACCGAGAGAGCGGAACACAATGATTCACAGCAACTTCGGCTCTTGCGCCACGCCCGTTTCCCGTGCCGCAGCGTCCGCTTGTGCCCCCTATTCGGGGATGCCCGCTTCCCGTGCCGCGGTGTCCACTTCGGCGAGGGTCCGTCCGGTGGCCAGAGCGGCCCTTCGGACATCCTCGAACTCCGGCTTCGCGCGTCGGCTGCCGTCCGCCAGCAGCACGACCTTCACGCCGATCGGCTGTCCGAACACCACGACCTCCCGGTGCTCCCGCGGGAGGGCCAGACGGGCGACCGGGTAGCGACGGACGCCGATCGTCGTGCTCTCGCGCAGGAGCAAGGCTTCGAGTTCGTCGGCGAGTTCCTCGGTGGTCAGGACCTCCACGCGCACGCCCGGACGCCCCTTCTTCATGATGGTCTGCAGGAGCGTGACATCCAGGGCACCCGCCTCTCGCAGGAGGTCGGCGGCCGCCGCCACCTGCTCTCCCGTGCAGTCGTCGAGATCGGCAGCGAGCACTGTCAGGACCTCGGCCACCGGACCCTCCGACGGCGCGTCACCGCCTGAGTCTGCTGACTCCGCCAGGATGATGCGCAGGGCGTTCGCCCGGTCCGGGAAGTCCTTCGTCCCTGCCCCGAACCCGCTGGCCGTGGGCGTGAACGCGGCGGGTGGCGTCCCAACACTCAGCACGCGCACGAGCGCAGCGCCGGTCGGCGTCACGAGCTCGCCCGAGCCGTCGGGTCCCGGACGCACTGCGAGGCCCTCGAGGAGCTTGAGCGTCGCGGCCGTTGGTACCGCCATGCGGCCATGCGCCGTATCCACGAACCCATCGCCAAGCGGGAGCACGCCACAATGCACGCGCTCGACGCCGAGCTTCGAGAGTCCCCAGATGGATCCCACGATGTCGAGGATCGCATCGACGCTGCCGACTTCGTGCAGGTGCACCCGCTCCACCGTCGTGCCGTGGATCGCCGCCTCGCATTCGGTGATGAGCGTGAACGCCTCCATCGCCTTCGCCTTCACGTTGTCCGGTGCGGGGGTCGCATCGACGATCGCACGGATCTGCTTCAGGTGACGGCCATGCGGCTGCGGCGGGACCGTGAAATCCACCTTTCGGCAGGCGATCTGCCCGCGCAGCACCGTGCGGACCTCCACGCCCACTCCGTCGATACCGAGCGTAGCCGGCAGCGTGCGGATGAATGTTTCGTCGAGTCCCGCGTCGAGCAGGGCTCCAAGGAACATATCGCCGGAGATGCCGGAGAACGGGTCGAGGATCGCGATGCGCATGAGAGGAATCTACTCGTTCACCAGCGGTAACTCGCGCCGCTGCCGGTGTTGAACACCACGACCTCCGCGTCGGCACGCAGACGACCGGCCGCCACCAACTGTCGTGTGGCCTCGAAGGCCGCGCCACCCTCTGGCGCCGCATCGATGCCGCTTCGCGACGCCAGCATGAACGTGCCGCTGCGGATCGCATCCTCGC
>JANOTV010000300.1:0-1858 GCA_031416495.1 Gemmatimonadota bacterium | reverse complement strand
GGGGAGCACGCCCAACCCGTTCGTGGTGCGCCCGTTCTTCTCGCGGCGCATCGGACTCGGCGCCGACGGCACGCCACGTCCGATCACCGCAGGCGTGCGCTACGGCTTCCGCACCGGGCGGACGGCCGCCGGCGCCCTCGTCATGCGCCAGGGCGGCGTGGGCGCCACCGACGCCGATGCCGCAGGATTCGCCGTCGCGCGAGTGAGCCAGTTCTTCGGCCGCTCGACGCGCATCGGCGCGCTCGCCGCGTACCGGAACGACGAAGGCGGGGGCCTCGACAACCTCGTGACGGCGGTGGACGCCCTCACGAGAATTGGTGAACAGACACAAGTGAGCGCGATGTTCTCCACCTCGTCCACCGACGGGCGCACCGGAGTGGCGGCCACCTATGCCCTCGGCCGGAACACGCCGCGAAGCAGCGTGGGACTCACGGGCGCCGTGGTGACGCGCGATTACGCGCCGCGCACCGGATTCGTCTCGCGACCGAACACGGTGATGACCGGTCCGTACGCGAACGTCACGCTACAGCCGGCATGGCGCCCGAAGCAGATCGTCTGGTTCAAGCCTGAGATCTTCACTCTCTTCTATCACGACCCGAACTCTCGGCGTCTCCAGGAGGGTAGTCTCGCCTTCACCACGGAAGTGCTCGGCACCCATGGCGGATCGGTCACGCCGTTCGTGCAGCGAAACCTGCAGCGTCCCGTGGCTGCGGTGAACCTGCTGCCGGGGATCGCGATCGCGCCGGGCACGCACGACTACTGGCAGTACGGACTGGACCTTCGGAGCGACCAGAGCGCGCGCGTCGCGGGTTCGCTCCTCGTTTCGAGCGGCGGCCTCTTCGACGGAGAGCAGGAGCAGGCGGTGCTTTCGGCGCGATACTCTCCGAGTCCCTACCTCTCGATGGGCGCCAACTACGAGGTGAACCGTCTCCGCTCCCTCGGGACCTCGGATACCTCGCTGGTCACCCATCTCGTCGGGCCGGAACTGCGCGTTTTCCTGAGTCCGCGCGTGCAGTGGAGCGCGTTCTACCAGCACAACACGGTGCAGCAGCGTGGCTCGCTCAACGCGCGCTTCAGCTGGGAGTTCGCACCGCTCTCGTTCCTTTACGTGGTGTACAACGACGGGCAGCCGGTGCTCGACGGCACGGTGCCGCGGAACCGGTCACTGATCGTGAAGCTGAGCTGGCTCCGCCAGCTCTGAGCGGACAGACCGAGCGGTAGGCTCGCCGAGTTCGAGCACGGCGAGCGCCCCATGGCAGTGCGAGACCGTGCTGACCAGCACCTCAGCCGCCAGCGCCTCCGCCACGCGCGCAACGAGCGCGTCCGCCGATGCACCCGCGCCACGTCGGGGGATCGGCGCAGCGCGCGGAGTCCGCCGTCGACCGCCGCGCCAGTCGCTCGTGGCGCGAGTCGCGCCAGTCGCGCGAGTCGACGACCGACTGCGAGCACCGCGCGCCTCCACGCTCCCTGAACGTCGCCCCGCGCGCCGCGCCATACTTCCGACCCTGATTGAATTTCCCGACGTAGAACGCCTGGCCGTCGGCAACGCCGGAGTCGAAGAGGCCGAGAATGTTCGGATGCTGCAGGTTCGCGGTGACGCGGATCTCGCTCAGGAAGCGATCGGGACCGATGGTGGCGGCGAGATCAGGGTGCAGGACCTTGAGCGCGACGTCGCGATCGTGCTTGAGGTCGTGCGCGAGGTAGACCGTCGCCATCCCGCAGGCGCCGAGTTCGCGCTCTATGCGGTACCGGTCGGCGAGTGCCCTGCCGCGCCGCGCGGCTGCGGCCCCCGAGTCTCCGGCCGAGCTCAGCGACGTCTCCGAAGGCCCATCGGCGAGGCCGACGGAGGCGATTCTGG
>JANOTV010000299.1:0-5478 GCA_031416495.1 Gemmatimonadota bacterium | reverse complement strand
ATTGCGGCACGGGCATCGGTGCACGGGCGAGCGCTGTAGCGACGGGTGGGTATTAGGTCGATGTTCTTCACGCCTGCGGGCCGGCCGCGACCTTCGCCGACCTCTCCGATACCGCCCGCGTCATGGAGGCGATCCGCGATGCGTGAAGTCGAACTGAAGGGCGCTCTTTCGGATCCGGACGCTGCCGTGGCAGCCGTCAGGAAGGCCGGCGCGACGCTCGTGTATGCCGGCCGTCTCGAGGACGAGCGCTACGATTTCGCGGACCGCTCGCTCGCCGCGCTCGACCACGTGCTGCGTTTGCGCGTCTATCGCGAACAGCCGCCGGCCGTGTCACGCGCGGTGCTCGAGTTCAAGGGCCCCACGACCTACGCCGACGGCTACAAGGTGCGGGAGGAGCACGCGGCGCAGATCGGGGACGCCGACGAACTCGCCATGATCCTCGACCGTCTCGGATACCAGGTGACGCGCGAGATCGACCGCGAGATCGAGCAGTACACGCTCGCTGGCGCGACCGTGCGATTCGAGCGATATCCACGCATGGATGTACTGGTGGAAGTCGAGGGAGCACCCGCGGCGATCGAGAAGGCGATCGCGGTGCTGGGCCTGCCGCGTGAGACGTTCACCACGGGACGGCTGCCCGACTTCGTGCGCGCGTACGAGCAACGCACCGGTGAGCGTGCGGCCATCTGCGACAGAGAGATCGACGGCGATTATCGCTACTCGGCGTTCGATGCCTGACTTCGAGCTCCCCGAGTTCACGCGCTCGCTGCGCGCTCTGGCGGTGCCCTCCGCGCCGGGCTCCGACCACGACCGCATCTTCGCGCCGCTCATCCAGGCGCGCACTACGGCGCACAAGGTGCAGTCGATGGAAGCGCAGCTCGCGGCGTTCGACGCCGCGCGGCTCGAGCGCGGCTGGCGCGCGGCGATCGAGGAACTCGCCAGGGAGCGTCATCCCCGTGCTGCCCCCGACCGTCGTGCATTGCAGGCGGAACTGGAGGAGCTCGGCGCGCCAGTCTGGTCGGCGCTGGCGCGCGTGCAGGTGGCCTCCCTGGCGGCGAGGACCGCGTCCATGGACGGCAGGCAGGCCGCATGGGACGCGTGGGTGATCACCGTGCAGCGACTCTTCGAGGGCGCCGACGACTGGTGGCGCGCCGCTCTGCCCGTGCTGGCCGATTCCCGCGGACGGAAGGGCTCGCTCTGGCGCCGCATCCTCCGGAAGCAGGCGTGATCGTCGGCATCGGGTTCGACCTCGTCTCGATTGCGCGGGTGGAGAAGATGCTCGCGGCAAAGGAGCAGCGGGCGCTCGACCGCCTCTTCACTCCGCACGAGCAGGAGTACGCCCTCGCGCGAGCGCGACCGGCCATGCACCTCGCCGCTCGTCTCGCAGCGAAGGAGGCCGTGTTCAAGGCGCTCACTGGCTCTGACGAGGCCAAGTTGATCGGCTGGAAGGAAGCCGAGGTATGGCGCGGCACCGAGGGTCCGCCGGTCCTTCATTTCACGGGACGGGCGGCGGCGCGGGCGGCGGAATTGGGCGTGCAGCAGGTCTGGCTGACGCTGAGCCACACGGACGAGACGGCCGGCGCGGTCGTGATACTGGAATCCCGAGCAAACACCTAGCATTTGGGTCGGGATTCCTGCTAGCTTGAGTGCGTATGCACTTGAGAACGATTCTCATCGCGCTTTCCGCGCTCTTTTTCGCCACCGGCGCACGATCGCTGGCGGCCCAGGATACTCCGGCCAAGCGTCTGGCGTCCATCGCCGACGTTGCCGTTGAGGAATACGCGAAGGGCGTCGACGATCAGGGTCGCATCTTCGCTCAGCTTGAATATGAGGAAGCCACCGTCTTTCTCGACGATGCGCGCGAGCTCACCGGCCGCATCGCCGACGGACGAGCAGCTGAACTCGCCCTGATCCTCGACGAGATGCGGGCAGCCGTCGCGAAACGCGTCGCACCGGCAACGCTGAACGCGATCCACGAGCGACTCATCGCCGTGCTCGGCCCGGACGCCGCGCTCGATTATCCGCGAAAGCCCGTGGACCTCGCGGAGGGCAGGTCCATCTACGAGAAGCGCTGCTCCTCGTGCCACGGCGACACGGGCGACGGAAAGGGATTCGCGGCGGCGGGCATGAACCCCGCGCCGCCATCGTTCGCAGACAAGGAGCTCATGGCGGACGTCACCCCTGCGCTCATGTACCGCATCGTCTCCGTGGGCATCCAGGGAACGACGATGCCGTCGTTCAGCGATCTCTCGCCTGACGAGCGCTGGGCGGTCGTGACCTACGTGAACACGCTGCGATCGAAGGAGTCGGAAGCCCAGCGAGGCCTCGCGCTCCTGCGGGATCGATGCAAGAGCTGCGGCGACGGCAACGTGCCGGACGGGCACACCTTCCCGTGGCTTGCCGAGCGCCATGACAAGCAGGTGCTGGCTGCGCTCGCGGCGAGCGACGCGCTGCTGGGAATGGACACCGAGCCGCCGCTCGGGGAAGCCGATGCGCGCGCGATCCTCGCGGCGCTGCGCATGCAGCCCACGGTGGTCGAGCCGGGCATGCGCGCTCCGTCCTCTGTTGCCGCCGATGTGCTGCGCGTGCTCGACGAATCGCTCGCGCGCGTGCGCGCCGGCGATCTCACTGGCGCGGGCGACCTCGCGTTCGATGCCTACGTGGCCTTCGAGCCCCTCGAGTCGAACGTCCGTACGCGCGACCCGGGGCTAGTGGCGCTCGTCGAGCGCCATTTCGCCGAC
Organism: Gemmatimonadota bacterium; assembly: GCA_031416495.1. Classification (GTDB taxonomy): domain Bacteria; phylum Gemmatimonadota; class Gemmatimonadetes; order Gemmatimonadales; family Gemmatimonadaceae; genus Pseudogemmatithrix. Next base: position 2,737 of record JANOTV010000299.1, on the reverse strand, counting down.
TTCAAGGGCGCGGTGAAGGCCAACGATCTGACCGCTGCCGGCCGCGCGCGCACACACATCGCCGCTTCGCTCCCGCAGATCGTGAAGTACGCCGAGACGCCCTCGACCGGCTGGGGCGCCTTCCTCGAGTCGCTGCTGATCATCGTGCGCGAAGGGTTCGAGGCCATCCTCATCGTCGGGGCGGTGGTCACGTTCCTCGTGAAGACGGGCAACGCGTACCGCGTGCGTGAGATCTGGGTCGGCGTCGGCGCGGGGCTCATCGCGAGCGCGGTGCTGGCGGTCGTGCTGCACACGCTGCTGCGGAACACGCCCGCGAGCCGCGAGGTGATCGAGGGTGCCACGATGCTGCTCGCGGTCGCCGTGCTCTTCTCAGTGAGCTACTGGCTACTCTCGAAGGTCGACGCCGCCAAGTGGCAGAAGTTCATCCGCGAGAAGGTCGACGCGGCCGTGTCCTCGGGCAATACGTACGCGCTCGCGCTCGTCGCCTTCCTCGCGGTGTTCCGTGAGGGCGCGGAGACGGCGCTGTTCTACCAGGCGCTGCTGGCGCGCGGTCCGCAGGTGCATGGACCGGTGGTCGGTGGCATGGCGGTCGGCGCGGTGTTGCTCGCGCTCCTCTGGATCGGGTTCCACCGGTTCGGCATGAAGCTGCCGCTGCGCTCGTTCTTCGCGACCACGAGCGCGCTGCTCTATTGCCTCGCCTTCGTGTTCATGGGCAAGGGTCTCCGTGAGCTGCAGGAGGGCAACGCCCTGACGACCACGGCGCTGGAGCATGGACCGTACGTGGAGTGGCTCGGCATCTACCCGAGCGTCGAGACGCTCGCGGGGCAGGGTGTGCTGCTGTTGCTCGCGCTCTACGCCCTCTGGCGATCGCTCCTGCGCCCGGAAGCGGTGACGAAGGGCGCGCGCGACGCCAGCGTGCCGCCCGAGCCGTCGGCGCGCCACGCGCTTGAAGCAGAGGCCGAGGTCAGGTCGCGCGCAGGATCCCGGGCTGTCCTGCGGCCGGCTTCGAGCGTGCCTGCATCCAGATCGCACCGGCCACCATGAACCCGATCGCGATCATCTGCGCCATCGTGAAATTGCCGAAGAACCGATCGTCCTTGGCGCGGAAGAACTCGACGATGAACCGCTCGAGTCCCGCGAGCACGCAGTACAGGCCGAACAACCAGCCCGTCGCATGCTTGTGGTCGCGCATCTTCCAGAGGATCGCGAACATGACCATCGCCATCACGGTCTGATACAGCTGCGTGGGATGCACCGCGAGCACCTGCGACGGCGGCAGGTCCCCGTACTGCGTCAGGCCGAACTGCTGCGTGAGATTCGCCGCCGTGCTCGGCGGTGCGCCATTGGGGAATGCGACCGCGAGCGGACCGTCCCACGGAATCCCATAGTCATCGCCCACCGCCCAGCAACCCGTGCGACCGACCGCGTACGCTGCAGCCAGGCCAGGCGCGGCGGCGTCGGAGATCTTGGCAAAGCTTTCCCTCTTGAAGTAGACGACGAGCGCGGTCGCGACGATGCCGCCCATCAACCCGCCCCAGAACACGAACCCCGCGCGGCTGAAGATCGCGCCCGGCTCCCCCACGAGGAACGCGTAGTAGATCTTCGCGCCCATGAGCCCGCCGACCACCGCCGCGATGGTGACGTCGCTCATGATGCCGGAGTCCCACCCACGCCGCTCGAGCTCCTCGCTCGCCGCCATCTGCCCGATGACGAAAGCGAGCAGCATCGCCACACCGAACCCGGTGATCTCCAGCGGACCGAAGTCGTACGCGAAAGGAATGTGGGTCATTTGTGAGGTGGAAGGTGGGAGGTGGGAGGTGACTGCGCTTCTACCGTTCGGAATCTATTGCGTTGAGCTCGCTCTCACATCGACAGTCAGTCCCGGCATCGGAAGGTTCGAACGCGCATCCAGCCCTGCGTCGCTCCGCTCGCCGCGCGCGAGCCGGAAAAGGCCCGCCGCGCCGATCATCGCGGCGTTGTCGGTCGCCAGGCGCACGCTCGGTGCGTACACCGTTGCGCCGATGTTGGCGGCCGCTTCGTGCATGGCGGCCACGAGCGCTCCATTGCACGCGACACCGCCGCCGAGCACGATCTTCTTTCGACCGTGCGCGCGCGCGGCGCGGATGGTCTTCGTCACGAGCGTCTCGACCAGCGCGTCCTGGAACCCGCGGGCGATGTGCGCGCGGTCGCGCTCGATGTCGTCGCTCGCGCGCACGGCGTAGAGCACCGCGGTCTTGAGTCCGCTGAACGACAGGTCGAAAAAATCATCGTCGCCGACGCGCTGGCTGCGGTTGAGCATCGGGCGCGGCATCCGGAAGCGCGTCGGGTCGCCCTCGCGCGCGAGGCGCTCAATCTGCCTGCCTCCCGGGTACGGCAGGCCGAGCAGCTTCGCGGTCTTGTCGAAGGCCTCGCCGGCCGCATCGTCGCGCGTCTGTCCGAGGAGGAGGTACTCGCCCCAGACGGCCGAATCGAGCAACATGGTGTGCCCGCCCGAGACGAGGAGTGCGGTGAAGGGCGGGGTCGCATCGGCGTGCTCGAGCGCCGTCGCGAAGAGATGCCCTTCCATGTGGTGCACGCCGATCACCGGCTTGCCGGTGGACAACGCGAGCGCCTTGGCGTAGCTCACACCGACCAGCAGCGCGCCGACGAGCCCGGGTGCGTGCGTCACGGCGACGGCGTCGATCTCCGACATCGAGCGCCCCGACTCGGCGAGCGCCTGGCGCGTGACCGGCACGAT
>JANOTV010000298.1:0-27528 GCA_031416495.1 Gemmatimonadota bacterium | reverse complement strand
TCCATGACACGGGCGGTATCGGAGAGGTCAGCGAAGGTCGCGGCCGGCCCGCAGGCGTGAAGCTCATCGACCGAATACCCACCCGTCGCGACAGCGATCGCCCGTGCACCGATGCCCGTGCCGCAATGCACGTCTGACGGTGTGTCGCCGATGATGATGATCCGGTCGCCGGGCACTTCGTAGCCGAGCAATGCGCTCGCGCGTGCCCGAGCGATCGACGGCAGCATCGGGCGGTCCTCATGATCGGAGCCGTACGCGCCGACCACGAAGCGATCCGGCGCGATCTCCGCGGCGCGCAGCTTCGCCTCGGCGCCCTCGATCACATTGCCCGTGAGCAGACCGAGCACGAGGTCGTCGCTCGCCTGCACCGCATCCAGCAGCGGCGGGATGCCGGGCAGCGAATACGCACCACACGGCTTGGCATCCGCACTTCCGTGAGTGCCGCTGTTCGCGCCTCCCACAAGGTGACGCTTGAGTCCCTCGAGGTAGAGCGCGAGCACCGCATCCATGCGGGCGTCGATCGTCGCATCGTCGAAGCCAGCGGCGCGCATCGTCTCGCGCACGATCAGCTTGTCGGTCCTGCCATCGTACCGGTACGACGAGGGACCGGCGCTGCCGAAGACATGCGTCAGGGCAGCTTCCATCGCGCGCCGGCCGGAGCCGTGCGAGAGGAGGATGGTCCCGTCGATGTCGAAGAGGACGACTTTCATCGGCGCGCGAAGTAGAGGCCGCCGATCACCGTCGCCGCGCCCGCGCCCTGGAAGAGCGTCGGCACCTCGCCGAGCATCACCCAAGCGACGAGCACCGCGACGAGCGGCTGCAGGTTGGCGAACATCGCCGTGCGCGTCGGGCCGATCTGCTCGACGCCGCGATACCAGATGAGGTACGACACGACCATCGCCAGCAACCCTGAGTACATCACCGCCGACCAGGTGAGCAACGTCATCTCGGCCCACTCGACGCGCAGCAGCGCCGGCGTGGAGATGAGGATGAGCGGGATGACGCCGCCGACGAGCGTCCATGCGGCGACCTGCACGGAGTCGGCGCGTCGCGTGATCGGCAGCAGCAGCGTCGTATAGAACGCCCACGCGACGACCGCCGCGAGGATCATCAGGTCGCCCAGCAGGTGCGAGGTGCCGTCGGCGCTGATGCTGCCGCCGAGGACGAGGATCACGCCGGAGATGGAAAGCGCGATACCGCCGATGGTGCGCATCGGCAGCCGCTCGTGTCCCATAGCGCGCGCGACGATGGCGACCATCGCCGGACTCGCGGCCACCACGAGCGAGGCGGTGCCGGCGCGCGTGAAGGTGATGCCGTAGATGAAGAGGATCTGGTAGACGCAGTGGCCAAGCACGCCGAGGAGCATGAGACGGCGGCGGTCCTCGGGGCTCGCCCGGCGGCCGGGGCGCGCGTACGCGATGGCAAGCAGCACCGCACAGCCGATCGTCATGCGCAGCGAGTTGTACGCCAGCGGTTCCATCACCTGCGTGCCGTATTTCACGACCGAGAAGTTCACTCCCCAGATCACCGCCATGATCACGAGCGCGAACTCGGTGGAGCGCGTGGCGATGCCGTGGGCGGGGACAGCGGTCGAGGACATGGGGGAGAAAGATAGCGCGGCGCGAAGGGCGGGCGACGCGTGGCGCTGATGCACCCAGTGGACGCGGGGCCATCGCACCGACATCTTGGTGCGCATGAACGTCTCCTTCGCCTTATTCGCCGACGCTGCCAACATCTCGCAGGAAGGCAAGCTCAACATCCTCGGCGTGTTCGACGCGCTCCAGGTGGGCACGCTGCCCGCCGTGCATCCGCGCGCCACGCTCATCGTGCGCCTGAAGGCACTGCCGGAGGACGCGGGGCGTCATACGCTCGCGTTCAGCTGGAACGGTCCCGATGGCGATGAGATCTGGTCGTCCTCGGGCGAGCTCGACGTGGGCCCCCCGCCTGCGGGCGCGACCGAACTCGACGTCCCCGTGATCGCGGCGATCGATCTTCCGATCCAGCGGGCCGGGAGCCACACGATGCGCGTGTCGCTCGACGATGACCTGCATGCTGAGCTGGTGCTTCATGTGCGCACGGGCACACCGGTGCTCCCGATGAGCTCCGCCGGCGGAATGGTCAGCTAACTAGTCGGCGAGGCCCGGCACGCCGTCGCGGCCCTTCGCGAGCCGCACGGCGCGCTCGATCGCCTGCTCGAGCGCGGCGACCACCAGCATCTCGGCCTGCGCGAGCGGCGCGGACGGCCCCTCCATCGGCGCCAGCGCGAACACGATGTCGCCGTCATAGCTCGAACCCGCCGGCGAGATGCGGCGATGGAACGCGGCCGTGGCCGAGCGGGCGAGTTGCTGCAGCTCGAGCTTGCTGAGCGCGACATCGACGGCGACCACTGCGAGCGTGGTGTTGGGAGCGGCGGCCGCTGCGAACGCTCGCGGCGGTCCGGCAGCGCCCTGCGCGATGATGCGGGCCGTGTCGGCGAAGTCCTTCGAACGCTTCTCTGTCCGCGCCCCTGCGATGATCCGGCCCGCGGCATCACGCACGTCGCCGAACGCGTTCACTGCGACCATGGCGACGGCGGCACACCCCGTCCCTTCGGTGACCGCGAGCCCGAACCCGCCTTTCATCGCATTGTCACGGCCCGCGATCTTGCCCACGGTCAGTCCGGTGCCGGCGCCCACGGATCCTTCGGCGATCCCTTCAGAGACCGCGCTTTCGCAGGCCGCTTCCGCCATCGCCGCCGTCGGGCGCGCCGTCGGAACGCCAAGAGGCGCGAGGTCGAACAGCACGGCGGCAGGGACGATCGGAACCACTCCTGAACCCACAGGGAATCCGCGTCCGCGCGCTTCCATCCAGCGCATGATCCCAGCGACGGCGTCGAGTCCGTAGGCCGAGCCGCCCGCGAGGAGGATCGCATCCACCCGTTCAACGAGGTGGCCCGGCTCGAGCAGCGCCAGTTCGCGCGAACCCGTGGCGCGGCCGATGACTGCGCACGACGCACGATGCGGATCGCGGATGCCGCGGATGACCGTGCACCCCGTGGCTCCGGTCTCGTCACTCGCGTGGCCGACCGCGAGGCCGAAGCGCTCCAGCGAGACAGCCTGGCTCACGCCGGCGGAGGAAGCGTCAGATCGCCGTTGCCGGTACTGCCGGCAGCGGCCGCCGAGCACTTCGCGCAGTGCGTCACGCCGCGCATCTCGCAGATCTGGCAGATGAATGTCCCGCACTCCCGACACGGGTAACCCTCGGACGCACGCTCCTCCTTGCCGCACGCACGACAGACCATCGCATCACGTTCGCTCATCGCGGTTTCTCCGATAGGTCGTACTCGCGGATCTTCTTGATCAGCGTCGCGCGCGAGATCCCGAGTTCCTTCGCGGCATGTGTGCGGTTCTGCCGGTTGGCGCGGAGCGTGCGGTCGATGTGCGCGCGCTCGACCTCCGAGAGCGAGCGCGGTTCATGATGCGTGACCAGCGCGCCTGACGCATGCTGCACCTCGCGCGGCAAATGTACGAGATCGACCACCGTGCGGCCTCGCGCCATCAGCATCGCGCGCTCGAGCACGTTGCGCAACTCGCGGATGTTGCCGGGCCAGCCATATCGGAGGATCGCATCGATCGCCTCGCCGGAGAGCTGTGTCGGTGCGCCCGGCAGCGCTCGAAGCAGTGAATCCTGCACCTGCGCGACGAGTTCGAGCATGTCCTCGCGTGAACGCTCGCGCAGCGGTGGGAGCTGGATCGGCATGACCGCGAGACGATAATAGAGATCCTCGCGGAACCGCCCCGCGGCGACTTCGGCGGCCAGGTCCTTCGACGATGCGGCGATCACGCGGACGTTCGGCGTGATCTCCACCGTGCCGCGCACGCGGCGGAATCCCTTCCCCTCGAGCACCCGCACCAGCTTCGGCTGCAGCTGCGGTGCGAGGTCGGCAATCTCATCCAGGAAGATAGTGCCGCCGTCGGCGATCTCGAACGCGCCCGAGGATGCAGTCGGCCCACCGATGCTCGCCTCGACGCCGAACAGCTCGGAGTCGAGCGACTCCGGACGCAGCGACGCGCAATTCACCTCGACGAACGGCTTCGACGCGCGCGGGCTCTGCGAATGCAGGAGCTCCGCCACGCGACCCTTGCCCGAGCCGCTCTCACCCAGCAGGAGCGCCGTCGTGCGATCACTCGTGGCAAGCAGTGAGAGCTGCGCCTGGAGGTCGGCCATGGCGGCGGACGACCCGAACACGATGTCCTTCCCCATGCCGCGCTTGCCGGCGAGCCAGTGGCTCATGCGGCGCAGCTGTGCCTTCTCGAGCGCGCGCTCGGCCGCCGCCGCGAGGTGGCTGAGGTCGACCGGCTTCGTGAGGAAGTTCTCGGCGCCCTTATGCAGGGCATCGACGGCCATCTCCACATCGCCGTACGCCGTGACGACGATCACCACCGGATTGTCCTCGCGGATGGCGGCGAGCACCTCGAAGCCGGTCATGTCGGGGAGCCGCACGTCCAGCAGCACGAGGTCCGGGCGGATGCGACGATACGCCTCGATGCCGTCCGTTCCCGAGTACGCCTCCGTCACGGAATGCGCGCCATGGTGGCGGAAGAACATCGCGAATGCCGTCGCGATCGCTACTTCGTCGTCGATGATGAGGATGCTGGCCATTGTTCAGTCTCGCCCTGCGGTGGACCCAGAAGATGTGGGGGAAGCTCCGCGAGCGCCATCAGAAGCGCCATGAGCGGAAGAGATCGAACCCGATCTGCTGGGGAGTCGGCACGAACCCCCGCGCGCTGGCATTCAGTGCGCAGCGAACGGCGCTTGTCGGCGGTTCGATACCGACCGAGGCGGTGAGCCCCTGACTCAGAAGGTAGTCAAGCTTCACGCCGATGGCATCAAAGTTGAGCGGATTCGCGTTGCCGCCCTGTGTCACGAGCTGACCCACCTGGCAGAGACCCGCGTCCAGGCGCACGAACGCACGGTCCCCGAGCTGCTTGGCGCAGCTGAACCGGGTGCCCGAGAGGATGCTGCCGCCGAGGTCGCGGATGCGGCCTCCATATGCATCGAGGTTCGCGGTCGAGATCTGCGAGTCGTCGCAGAGATCGCCGCCGACCCTGCTGCCGAGCACTGCGACCGCGGACGACAGCAGCACGCGCGCGGCGGTGGACGTGTAGTCCGCATTGCCACCGGCGATCTCATAGCTCGGGCCGCCGGTCACGAGGTAACTGATGAGGTCGGCGTTGGTGACGCGCGCTGAATCGGGCGTGGAGAGCTCGGCGGTGGGGTCCATCAGCGTCCCGCCGATGTGCACGCGCACGCGCACGTCGGGCCGCGCGCCCTGCTGGCTGTACTGCCGCACCGTGTGCATCGCCGAGATGTCGAGCGTCGGGTTCAACTCCGGCTCCCCGAAGAATCGGATCTCACCGCTCTGCACCTCGAACGTGCGCTGCACGGGTCCGAGGTTGAGTCGGTAGGTGCCACGCACGGTCTGCAGCGGCCCGGTGAGGGCGAGCTGCAGGTCGCCAGCGTCGCGGCCGCGAGTGACCCGGCTCTGCGTGATGGAGACAGACCCTCCGAGATTGATGTTGGCCTCCGACGAACGCAACCAGACGTCCCGACCCATCGTTATCGGCACGTTGTCGATCGTGAGGTTCTCGATCAGGCTCCGGGGTCCTGCCGGCAGTCGCCGGTCCGTCATCATCGCGACCGTATCCACGATGCCAATGCGGTCCATGTCGTCGAGCGCGAACACGTCCTTGCTCGCGAGTTCCGGGATGCTGATGATCGCGTGATCGGCGGTGAGGAGGCCGCGGAGCGTCGCGTCGCGCCAGCGGCCGGAGAGTCGCAGATCGCCCGAGAGGTCGACGTCGGCGACGTCGCGACGCGCGAAGCTGTTGAACTCCCGGCTGCGCCAGGTGAGGTCGAACTCGGGATTGTCGCGGTCGGCGAACTTCATCCATCCGGCGATGGCCGCGCGGCCGGTGCGTCCGTCGCTCACCGACGTGGCGGTGACACTGTCCACCGATACGCTGTCATCGATGAACCGGATGTCGGCGCCGACGTTCCGCCAGCGCACGTCGCCGAGTGGCGCGAGCGCCAGCTGCCCGTTGCGTACGCGCGCGCTTCCATTGAGCACGGGACGCCGCCACGTGCCACCCACCGCCAGGTCCATCGAGAGGCGCCCCCGGTCTCCCGTGGTGCCTCCCGTGGTGCCTCCCGTGAGCGCCTCGAAGGCGGCGAGGTGCATCGAGTCCGAGCGCAACGTGCCACGCACGATGCCGTCGGGAAGGAACGCGCTGCTCGTGCCGTTGAATCCGAGGCGCAGCGGGAGCACGCCCTCCGCCACCATCGTCGGCGCGCTAAGGGCGCCAAGGGTTGCGTTCATCTGCAGCTGGTCGGCCGCTGCGCGCGCCGTCGCGCGCAGCGTGTCGAGCCGCACTCCGCGGATGAGCGCGCCGCGGAGCTCCACGCGCAGATCCGCGACGGGCGCCGCGCGCGTGCCGCTGACGGTCGCATCGAGTGCGAGCGTGCCCTCAGCGGCGCCCTCGAGTTGTAGCAGCTCGGCGATGTCGGCGAGCGGCAGGCTGCGCGTGTTGACGCGAAGTCCGATCAGCGACCCCCGCGGCGCCGAGCCGGCAAGCAGGAGCGATGCGCCGTCAGTCGACTGCAGCAGCAACGAGTCGAGCGAAAAACCGGCGGGGCTCGAGGCGAAGATGGTCGGTGTCGCGAGCGCCCACCGACCCCGCGCCGTGCGCAGGTTCAGCGAGTCCATGCGCACGCGCAGCGTGTCGCTGTCGCGCGCGACACGGGCGTCGGCGCTCATGAGCGTCCCCCGGGAACCGGTGCCGCTCGCCCGCAGGTCAGCCCCGCCAGAGCCGTCGAGCGTCGCGCGCGCGTTGGCGCGCGTGAAGCCGATGCCGCGGGTCAGGAGCGAATCCGCGAAGAACGCGAGCATTCCCACCGGAGCTGCCGGAAGATTGTCCACCTCGGCCGTCGCCCGGAGCGCCTCGACCGTGCTGCCCTGCCAGCGCAGCCCACCGCCGGTCACCTCCGCACCCACCGCGTAGTCGCGCAGCCAGCCGTTCACGACCGCATCGAGCCGCAGTGAACCGGCGAGCGAATCGGTCGTCTCTCGCGCGAGCCACCGGCGAAGTCCGCCGAGTGAGTCAGCGACCGCGCGCACATGCAGGGAATCGTCGATGCCGGCATGCAGGCCGAGCGCGCCGCGCGACGACACGACGAGGGCCGCCGACTCGAGATGCGCGGTGTCGAGGATCGCGCGACCGTCGGCGAACCGCATGCGCGACATGCCTGCGAACACCCGTACGCCGTCAAACAGTGAGCGATCGATGGTGAGATCAGCGGCGCCTTGCAGGTCTGCGAGCGAATTGCCGATGACGTCCACCACGGCGCGCGCATTGATCTCGCCATCCGGCGCGCGACGGTCATCGAACGCGCGGCGCGGGTCGAACGCCGTGACCGCCGCGCGGCCACTGACGCGGTAGCCGGGCTGCTCGGCGTCGAGCCGCATGTCGGCTTCGATGCGGCCCGCGTCGCCGACGAGGTCGGTGACGAGGCCTAGGTCCGCGAGTGATCCGCTCACGCGCAGCGGTCCGCTGAAATTGCCGCGCAGGGGGATCGCGGGGAACGAGCGCGCGAGTGCGGTGAACGAGAGCGGCAGGGCGGCGCCATCGAGCTCGTACGACATGCGCTCGTCGCCGGTGGTCAAACGCCCGCGCCCGCGCAGCCGGGTGATGGACGAGTCGCCGTCGCGGTGCGTGATGTCGGCGTCGCTCACGCGCACATCGAGCCAGGAGGAGTCGAGCCGCGCAGCGCCGGCGAGGACGCCGTTGAGCCGCGGGAAGTCGGGGCTCAGGAACTGCGCCGTGCGCAGGTCGAAGCCGCTCACGCGGAGATCGAGGCCGCGGAACGTCGTGTTCGCGGGCGAGAGGATGTCGACCTGTCCACGCGCCGTCGCGCGCGACTCCGCGCCCAGCACATTCGCATCGCGGAACACTGCCGTGGCGTCGTCGATCTCGAACCGATTGAGCGGCCCGCCGCGCGCGCGCACGCGGCCGGTGATCCTGCCGTTGAACGGGAATGGCAGCGGCCTGCGGGAGAAACGCTCGATCAGGTTGAAGTCCAGCGGCGTCGCCTCGAGGTCCACGTTCTTGAGCGTCGTCACCTCACCGCCGACGCCCCACGTCATCTTGCCGCGCAGGTGCGACCGGTGACTGCGCATGTCCATCGACGAGATCGCATACTCCAGCACGCGGAGGTTCGCGGAAGAGTTGTCGATGTCGAGCACCATGCTGCCGCCGCCCACCGTCGGAAGGCTCTCGTCGATCCACGCGATGTCCGCGAGCGAGACCGTGTCGCCGATCACCTTCGCGCGATAGCGGATGGGCAGGTTGCTGCCCCAGACGATCTTCCCGTTCGCGTGGCCGCTCGACGCCGGCAGCGCGAATCGCGGAACGTCGAACCAGATGGAATCGCCGAGCCAGCGCACGGAGCCAGCGATGTCGCGAAATGCGAACGGCGGATTCGACTCCACCACGTCCAGGCGGCGGATGTCGAACGACCGTCCGGCGGAATCGGGGTACGTGAAGCGCACGCGCGGGAGTTCGAGCGCGATCTCGTCCCACGTCCAGGTGCGCACATACCGATCGCGGCCCGCGCGCCGGGTGTCGTGCGACTTGTTCGCGAGCGCGACGGCGATGGCGCTGTCCCGCCGCGCGCCGCGGAGCGAGTCGGCGGGCTCCCAGGGCATCATCAGCGTGAAGCGACCATCGGTGACGATCGCTTCCTCGATCACGAACACGCTGCCGAACGCCGCGCGCTGCGGCCGCCGCACGCGTCCCTCGCGCCGCGGCCAGAGCAGGTGGTGCGACCACCGGCCCTCGACGGTGCGGCGCATGTTGAACCGCGGTCGCGTGATCTCCGCGGAGCGGAGGATCACCCGGCCGTCCACGAGGTCGCGCGGATCGAATGTGACGCGGATCGGACCGCTCGCGACGAACACCGAGTCGTCGGGCCCGCGGATGACGAGCGAATCGGTGCGCAGGTCGGTGAGGAACGAGCCGCTCAGCGTGCCGAGGTGCACGGTGCCCTGCAGCGATCGCGCGAGCTGCGCCTGCAGCGCGCGACGCAGTAACTCGCGGCCGCCGTCGCTCTGCGTGGCGGCCACGAGGCCGATCGCCACGCCCGCGCCGATCAGGAGCATGATCGTCACGCTGATCAACGCGGCGAGGCGGCGGCGGATCCTCATGCTAGAACGCCTGCCCGATGGCGATGGACGGCGTGAGGCGGCTGAAGAAGGTGTGCGCGCGCGGCGGACCGAAGGACGTGGGGCATGGACCGGCAGCCTGCACGAGCTGGTCGCCTGCGGTGCGCGTCACGGCGAGCGAGTTGCCCGGGCTCACGCAGAAGAGCGCTCCGCCCTCCGCGACCGGTGCGTCGAAGTACGCGGCGCCGCCGCTGCGTGGATACGAGTTGTACGCGAGGTCGGCGCGCAGGAAACCGATCGGTGTCTTGATGCGCACGCCGAAGCCTGGCGTCCACTTGAGCGACTTGAAGCGCAACGCGCTCACACCACTGCCGCGGTTCCACACCTCGCCCACGTCGGCGAAGAGCGTCCAGCGCAGCAGGTTGGGAAGGAACGGGCTCGTGAAACGGAGTTCGGCGTTGCCCACGAACATCGTGTTGCCGCCGGTGGGCACGGCGCGCTGTCCGACGGTCGCGGGATCGGCGCGGAAATACACCGTATCGCTGGAGCCCGGAGCGAGCGTCGTCGGAGACCCGTCCACAGTCACGGTGTCGTATGCCGTGGGGATGTAGACCGACGGGCCGAGTTCGTTTTGACGGAAGCCGCGCACCGTGGTCGGTCCGCCGGCGAAGAGCCGCTCCTGCGGCGGCACGAAGCTCGCCGCCTCGTCGAACGTGAAGGTCGGGCCGAGCACCACGCCGAACCGCAGGCGCGCCGCGAACACGATGTCAGGCCCGAGTGGCCGGTAGATGGAGCCGTCGGCCGTGAAGCGGTTGAACTGCAATGACGCGTCGCCACCGATGATGTCCGATGCGTGCCGCGCCTCGAGCCGACCGATGATGCCGCGCGTCGGGTCGATGCCGTTGTCGGTGCGCTCGTAGGTCGTCGACGCGCTCAGCACGGCGAGGCGATGGGTCTGCTGCAGCGCCTCACGGTCCGCTGTCTCGCAGGCATTGAACACCGCGCAGAAGAGCGCCGGCTGCGCCTCCGTGCGTCCGTACTCGAGCGAGTACGCGAGGCTGTGCGAGCGGCGTGGCATGCGGCGCGTCAGCGCGACGCTCGCGCCGACGGGCGTCGTGCGCAGGAACGCGTTGTACTCCGAACGCCGCTCGGAATACACGGAGAGCGACGGCACATAGCGCGCGCGCAGCAGCGATGGCTGGCTCAGCGTCGCGCCCGTGTAGTAGTTGAGGTTGGCGCTGTAGAGGTCAGCCTCCGCCTGCGGACAGAGCGCACTCGCGCCGCCCAGCGGCTCGCCGATGCCTATCTTCGAGAGACGCCCGCGCAGCTCGAGACGCGTGGCGGTGCGGAACAGGTTGTAGTCGGTGAGCTCGCCGGTGGTGCGAAAGCAGTCGAGCGATCCCCAGCCGCCGCCGAGCCGTGCGGAGCGCAAAAACCCCTCGGTGACCTCGACGTTCACCGCGATCAGCGAATCGTCGATCGCCATGCCCGGCTCCACATCCACGCGCGTGAACGCCTCGGTCTGGTAGAGCGTGCGCTTGGCGCGCTCGAGCAGCCGCTCGCGGTACAACTCGCCGGTGGTGATGCCCACGAGCCGTCGCACTGCCGGCTCAGTGACCAGCGGCGGTCCATCGCCGCGTCCCACGCGCGTGATCGCGATGAGCCCGACGCGCCGACGAACTCCGGTCTCCACCGTGAAGATCACGGTCGCGCGGCGCTCCGCCGTGCGCGTGTCGTAGCCGAGGAACGTCTCGGCGTCCGGATATCCGTTGTCGCGCAGGCGTCGCGTGATGGTATCGCGTGTTGCAGCGATCGCGTATTGGTCGAACAGGCCTCCCGCGCGCGCGGGAAGACCGGCGAGGATCTCGCCTCGCTGCGGCACCGCGTCCATGCCGAGCACGCGCAGCGTCTCGAGGATCATCGGCGCGCCTTCGGTGATCACGAACCGCACCGCCACGCGCGTCGGCGACAGCGAGGCCACGACCGTGTCCACCGTGGCGTCGAGGTAGCCGTGGTTCCGGTACCAGACGCGCAGGCGCTGCACGTCGAGCGGGAACTCGCGACGGTTGAGGCAGTGCCGGCCGCCGATCACGCCGAACGTCTTGCGTGCCCAGCTCGAGGCCGTCGTAACGATGCCCGTCTCGAGCGTCGCGTCAGGGAACGCCTCGTTGCCCTCGAAGATGAGCGAACGCACCTCGAGCCCGCCCTTCTCGCACCGCGTCTGCTGCCCAAGCGCCGCTGAGGTCGGCACCGCGAGAAGCAGCACCGTCGCTAGCAGGATCCGGCGACCGAGAGTCACCGGTTCAGTCGTCCTTCTGGCCGAAGACCGCGAGGTTCGACGAGTGTCCGGGGTTCACCTTCTTTTCAGGATAGACCCAGTGCACCGCCTGGTTCACCGCGATCGCCGCCTCGCCGAATCCCGTGGCGATGAGCTTGAGCTTGCCGGGATACGTGTTCACGTCGCCCGCCGCCCAGATACCCACGCGCCCCGTCTCCATCAACTGGTTCACGACGATCTCGTCCTTCTGCAGCGTGAGTCCCCACTCGAGGAGCACGCCCATGTCGCTCACGTACCCGAGCATCGGCAGCACGACGTCGCACGCTACGCGGCGCGTGGTCCTCTGCTTCACGTCGCGCAGTTCGAGCGCGACGATCGCGCCGTCCTCGGCCACGACATCGGCGATCTCGTGGAAGGTGTGCACCGCAGTGCGCCCCGCCGCCGCCGAGGCCTTCACGAGGTCGATCGTCGCCTGGTGCGCGCGAAAGCGGTCGCTGCGGTGCACGAGCGTGATGCCGCTCGCGACGCCCTCGAGCTGGTGCGCCCAGTCGAACGCGGAATCGCCGCCGCCGATGATCACCACCTGGCGCCCCGCGAACTCCTTCGGCTCGAGCACCTTGTCGAAGATGCCCTTGCCGTACCACGGCTCGGCGCATGCCTGCGGGAGCCGGCGCGGCAAGAACGCGCCGATACCTGCCGCGATGATGACCGAGCGCGAGGGAAAGCGATCGGTCTCGGTGACGAGCGTGAAGACGCCGTCCGCTTCCTCGAGCGCGATCACGTTCTGGTTGAGGTGCACGGGTTGCTGGAACTGCGCCGCCTGCTGCGTGAGCGAGGCGACGAGGTCCTTGGCGAGCACCTTTGGGAATCCGGCGACATCGAAGATGTATTTCTCGGGATACAGCGCAGTGAGCTGGCCGCCGGGCTGCGAGAGTGCATCGACGACCTGCGCGGTCGCGCCCCGCATGCCGGCATAGAACAGGGCGAAGAGACCGGCAGGTCCCGCGCCAATAATAGTGATGTCGCGAATCTCATGAGTTGCCATCCTTTAAAGTTCGCCGCGAGACGCCCATCCGAGCAACGGCTCCCCACTGGCGAAAAGCGGTCCATCCGAGCACCGTCCCATCGTGACGAACTTTCCGCATGAACTCCACTCCACGGGCCACTACCGGCTGCTACGGGAGATCGCCCGGGGCGGTATGGCCACCGTGTACGAAGCCGAACAGGTGGGCGCGGCCGGTTTCACCAAGCGGATGGCCGTCAAGATCATCCATGAGCGCTTCGCCCAGCACCCCGAGTGGCTGCAGCTCTTCCACGACGAGGCGAAGCTCTCCGCCAACCTGGTGCACGGCAACATCGTGCAGATCTACCAGCTGGGCGACTCCGATCGCGGCCCCTTCATCGCAATGGAGTACATCAAGGGCCTCACGCTCCGCACGCTCATCAACACGCACCGGGCGCGGCGCCAGCCCCTGCCCCCAGACATCGCCGCCTATTGTGCGAGCCGCGTCTGCCGTGCGCTCGACTTCGCCCATCACTTCGTGGACGAGGATGGCAAGCTGCTCGAGATCGTCCATCGCGACGTGTCGCCCGGCAACGTGATGCTCACCTGGGACGGCCACGTGAAGCTCGCCGATTTCGGCATCGCCAAGGCGCGGTCGATGATCGATCCCTCCGCCACGCGGCGGCTCCTGCTGGGCAAGAAGCATTACATGAGTCCCGAACAGCTCATGGGCGTCTCGGTGGATTCGCGGTCGGATATCTTCTCGATGGGCGTCGTGCTCTTCGAGCTGTTCGCGCTCAAGTCGCTGTTCACGGAGGACGAGACCCTCGGTGCGATCGACGAGGTCGTCATCAATCCGACACCCGATCTCGAAGCGCGGTTGCCTGCGATCCATCCCGGGCTCCGGTCGATCGTCCTGAGTGCCATCAGCAAGCGGCCCGGTATGCGGCCGAACGCCGCGACCCTCGGTCGCCAGCTCGACAGCTGGCTCTCCCACCAAGGCACGCCGGGTTCCCCCGAGCGACTCCAGGAACATCTCGCGGAGCTCTTTCCCGAGTCCTACAGTCCGCCCACCCGCAGCACCGAGGAGTTGTCGTCGCTCCAGTTGCCCGAGGAGCAGTTGCCCGAGGAGCGCGATGGCGACCCCCAGGTCAGTTAGATTCAGGCCATGACTCTCAAGATCTACACGAAGACCGGCGATTCGGGCGACACGGGGCTCTTCGGCGGCGGCCGTGTTTCGAAGGATCACCCGCGCGTGGCGGCGTACGGCGAGGTCGACGAACTGAACGCGTTCATCGGAATGGCGCGTTCGGTCGACATGATGCCGCGCATCGATGAAGTGCTCGCGCCCGTGCAGGTGGATCTCTTCGCACTCGGCGCGCTGCTCGCGACGCCCGATCTCGACAGGATGAAGAAACAGCTGGGCAAGGCGCGCATCTCCGAGGCGCGCATCGCACAGCTCGAACAGGCGATCGACGACGGCGAGGCCGAACTCGAGCCGCTCAAGGCGTTCATCCTGCCCGGCGGCACGCCGAAGGCCGCTGCGCTTCATGTCGCGCGCACCGTCTGCCGTCGCGCGGAACGCGCGGTCATCGGGCTCCAGAAGGAAGTCGAGGTCCCGCAGGTGGTCATCATCTACCTGAACCGACTCTCCGACCTGCTCTTCGTGCTGGCACGCGTCGCGAATCGTCGCGCCGGCGCCGGTGAAGTCACGTGGTAGCATGACCGCTCCGCTGGCACTCCATGGTGCGTCGATCGAGATCGCTGCGGGCGCACTCGGTTCGCTCGGTGCACGCGTCCGCGAACTGCATCCTGGGCACCGCGTGGTCATCATCTCGGATCATCAGGTGGCCGCGCTCTACGGCGCGGCGGCGGTCGCGTCATTCGACGGCGGCCCGAGCGATGCAGGTGCCTCAGCATCGTCCACCGGCGCGCCGCTGCTGCTCACCTTCCCCGCCGGCGAACGCCACAAGACGCGCGCGACCTGGGAGTCGCTCACCGACCGCATGATCGACGCGGGCCTTGGACGCGACACGGTCGTCGTGGCACTCGGCGGCGGCGTGACCGGCGACCTCGCGGGCTTCGTCGCCGCGACCTACCTGCGCGGCGTGCCGCTCGTGCAGGCGCCGACGACACTGCTCGCGATGATCGATGCGTCGATCGGCGGAAAGACCGGCGTCGATACGCCGGCCGGCAAGAATCTCGTCGGCGCCTTTCATCAGCCGTCGCTCGTGCTCGTGGACCCGAGAGCTCTCCTCACGCTGCCGCCCGCGCGACTTCGCGAAGGGCTCGCCGAGGCGATCAAGCATGGCGTGATCGCGGACAGCGGGTACTTCGGCTGGATCGCCAGTTCGCTGCGGCAGATCCTGCATGGCGATGAGCCCGATCATGCCACCGCGATCCGTCTCGTGCGGCGATCGATCGAGATCAAGGTGTCCGTGGTCCGCCAGGACGAGCGCGAGAGCGGCCTCAGGAAGGTGCTCAACTTCGGACACACGATCGCGCACGCCATCGAGCAAGTGACGGGTTATGGCATAGCACACGGTGATGCCGTCGCGATCGGCATGGTGGCGGAAGCGATGATCGCGGAGCGTTTGCGATACGCCGAGCGTGGACTCGCTGATGCGATTGCCACGGTTTGCGACGCTGCAGGACTTCCCGTGCGGCTGCCGAAGGGAGTGAGCGCTGCAGAGGTCGTGTCTGCCACTCGCACCGACAAGAAATCACGCAGTGGTCAGGTTGAATACGCCTTGCCTCGCGCCCTCGGAGAGATGGCCGGATCGGAGTCGGGCTACTCTGTCCGGGCGCCCGACGCTGACGTTCTGCGCTCACTCGAGCATCTCGTTTAAACCGTTCAACTGCTTGTCAGCTAACGGGATGGCGCGTTGACGACGCGGTGCTGTCGCCTTGGCACATTTCTTGGGTGTTGACCACCGTTCGCCCGCGTACATAGCGTTCGCCTCGCATCTGGATTGACTGCACGTCCCTTGGAGTCCACGGCGCCGCCGCCGCTGTATCGACGGCGCTTCACTCAACACGCAGTTACGGGGTGGGTATGCAGCACGCGAGCGAGACGAGATCGAAAGGTTATTTCCGTTCATCACCCTCTTCCGCGTTCGACCAGTACCTCCAGGACATCCAGAAGCTGCCGCTGATCACAGACGCCGCCGAAGAGCGGCGTCTCGCACGACTCGCCCAGAAGGGCGATGAAGCCGCCGCCGAGCGGCTCGTGACCGCGAACCTCCGGTTCGTCATCTCCTATGTGAAGAAGTATCAGGGCCATGGACTCGATCTCTCCGAGCTCGTCGCGATCGGCAACGAGGGATTGCTAAAGGCCGTGCGGAAGTTCGATCCCGACCAGGGCGTGAAGTTCATCTCGTACGCCGTGTGGTGGGTCCGTCAGGCGGTGCTCAAGGCATTGGCCGAGCAGACGCGCTCGGTGCGCATCCCGCTCAACCAGAACTCGCATCTCATCCGCCTGTCTCGCGCCGAGACGGTGCTGGCACAGGTGCTCAACCGTGACCCGACCGATCAAGAGATCGGCCGCCTCCTGGAAGAGACTCCGGAGCACGTCCGCGCCGCGAAGCAGATGTCGTCCACCGAACTCTCGCTCGATGCACCGATCGACCGTTCGGATCGCGAGGCCTGCACGCTGGGCGAGCGCTTCGCCGGCGGTGATGGCGTCGAGATCGAGGAGCGGACCGACTTCAAGCTCATGCGGGAGTGCATCAGCCGCGTGTTCAGGCAGTACCTGACGCCGCGCGAGCGGAAGATCCTCAACCTGTACTACGGACTCGACGAGGGCGCCGAAGCGATGACGCTCGAGAAGATCGGCGCGCTGATGGGCGTGACCCGCGAGCGCATCAGGCAGATCCGCGAGCGAGCGTTCGACAAGCTGCGGACCTCGCCGGAAGGACGGTCGCTGGCTGGGTTCTGGGCGATCACCTGACTGCAGGTGGAAAGTGGAAGGAGCGCGTCGGCTTTGCCGGCGCGCTTTTTTCTTGCTCGCTCCTTTCGCTTTGGCGGCGTGCTGGGCGCTCGTCTAACTTCTTCTTGTGTCGCTGACCGATACCACTCATGCGCTCGCCGCTCGTCTCGGCAGGATTGTCGGGGCGCATCTGATCGTGCGGCCGACGGCGCTCTTGGCATATGAAGCGGATGGGCTGCCGGGATATCGGCGGCGGCCCTCGCTCGCTGTTTTCCCGGGTTCGCGCGATGAACTCGTCGCCGTCGTGCGCGCGTTGGCGGAGGTCGGTGCTCCGTTCGTGGCCCGTGGTGCGGGCACAGGGCTTTCAGGCGGTGCGCTCGCCGATGGGATCGTGCTGCTCGGCCTGCATCGCCTCAAGCGCATCCTCGCGATCGACACGGCGGCGCGCACGGCGACTGTCGAGCCCGGTGTCGTGAATGCGACGCTCACGCGCGAGGCGGCTGCGTTCGGCCTGCACTATGCGCCGGACCCGTCGTCGCAGACGGCGTGCACCATCGGTGGCAACCTCGCCGAGAATGCGGGCGGTCCGCATTGCCTCAAGTACGGCGTCACGCTCAATCATGTGGTGCGCGCGACGGTCGTGCTGCCGGAGGGCGAGGTCGTGACGCTCGATCGCGGCGACGACACGCCCGGCTACGACCTGCTTGGTGCCTTCACGGGAAGCGAAGGCTGTTTCGGTGTCGCGGTGGATCTGACGGTGCGTCTCACGCCCGATCCCGAACGCGTGATCACGCTGCTCGCCGATTTCATGCAGGTGCGCGATGCAGCCGAAGCGACGTCGGCGATCATCGCGGCGGGGATCGTGCCAGCGGCGCTCGAGCTGATGGACCGCGCGACGATCGAGGCGGTGGAGAGCAGCATCTACGCAGCGGGATACCCGGTGGATGCTGCCGCCGTGCTGCTCATAGAAGTGGACGGCGCGGCGAGGGGACTCGAGGACGATGCGTCGGCCGTCGAGCGCATCTGCCGCGACGCGAACGCACGCGGCGTGCGTGTCGCGCGTGACGTGGCCGAGCGGATGAAGCTCTGGCAAGGCCGGAAGAAGGCATTCGGCGCGATGGGTCGCGTGGCGTCGCATCTGGTGGTGCAGGATGCCGTCGTGCCGCGCACGCAACTCGCGCCGCTACTGGAGGAGATCCATTCCATCGGCGTGCGCTACGGGCTCCGGATCTGCAACGTGTTCCATGCGGGTGATGGCAACCTGCATCCGAACATCCCGTACAACGGCAATGACGACGAGGAGTCCTCACGCGTGCATCGCGCGATGCGCGAGATCATGGAACTCTGCATCGCGGCTGGCGGCACCATCACGGGCGAGCACGGCGTCGGGCTGGACAAGCTCCCGTATATGGATGCGCTCTTCACGCCGACGACGCTCGATGCGATGTGTTCGCTGCGCGATGCGTTCGATCCGAAGCGACGGGCGAACCCGGGCAAGGCGATCCCCCTGCGCGCGTGCAAGGAATGGCACGGAGTGACGCGATGAGCGCCGACGATGTGAGCGCCATCGTGCGCGATGCCGTCGCGAGCGGCCACGGACTGCGCGTGCGCGGTGCGGGCACATGGATGCCGCCGCATGCTGGTGGGCGGGAAGCTGCCCTTGATGTACTCGATCTCTCCGCCCTCGGCGGCGTGCATGAGTACACGCCGGGCGACCTCACGATCAGCGTCGGCGCGGGCATGACGATCGCCGAACTTGATGATCTGACGCGCGCACATGGGCAGTGGTGCCCGCTCGCTCCCTGGGGAGACGACCGCGGCACAGTCGGCGCGACGATCTCCACCGCGACGGCGGGGCCGTTCGCGCAGGCGCTCGGCCGGCCGCGCGATCTTGCCATCGGGCTCGAGTGCGTTGATGGCACCGGACGGATCATCAGGGCGGGCGGACGCGTGGTGAAGAACGTCGCGGGCTTCGACCTCACGCGTCTCATGACCGGCCAGTGGGGAACGCTCGGCGTGATCACGGCAGTGAACCTGCGACTGCGCGCACGACCGGCGGTCGATGAGTCGTGGACGCTCACGACGATGCCCGGCGAGGACGAAGAGGTTCGCACCTTCGCGCGCGGCCCGTATGCGCCGATCGGTTGCCTCCGGACAGGCGAAGGGAAATGGCTCCTGCGCATCGGCGGGAATCGCACGTTCGTGGATGCCTCAGTCGAGCAGGCAGGCATGCTCGGCACGTGCGAGCGCGCTGACGCGGCCGAGTGGGCCGTGGCGAGGAGGGAGCTGGCGCCCGCGACGCGGCTCGGCGAGTGGAGGTGGGGAACGCTCTCGCTCCGGCTCAAGGCGTCATTCGATCCGCACGGCGTGCTGAATCCGCGACTGCTGGAGAGCGCATGAGTTCTCCGCTCCGCGCGGGCGCCTGTGCGCTCCCCGGCAGTCCGCTCGACCAGGCACGCGCCGGTCTCGATGCGTGCGTCCACTGCGGATTTTGCCTCCCTGCCTGTCCCACCTACCTCGCGCTCGAGGATGAGAACGACTCGCCGCGCGGGCGGCTCGTGCTCATGGGCGCGCTGCTCGACGGCCGCATCGCGCCTGACGACGAGACGCTCGAGCACATAGACCAGTGCCTCGGGTGCAGGGGGTGCGAGACCGCATGCCCGAGCGGAGTGCCGTACGGGCATCTGCTCGAAGCGACGCGCGCCACGATCATCGCAGCGCGCCCGCTCGACTGGAAGGCGCGCATGGTGCTCGCGGTCTTCGCGCGCGCGTGGCTGCTGCGGCCGGCGCTCGCGGCGGCGCGTGGGGTGCGCGCACTCGGGCTGGCGAAGTTCGCTGCCCGCGTGATGCCGCAGCGGATCGCGATGCCGGCGGCGATGCTCGCCGCGACGGCGCGGCCGCGTGACGCTTCGCGGGAACACAGCGTGTCGTCGCACGACAGGGGTACCGCGTCGCTCCTCACCGGCTGCGTGATGGAAGGACTCTTCACGCCGCTCAATCGCGCCACCGAGCGCGTGCTCGCCGAGCACGGCTGGTCGATGGCACCGGTGCCCGACCAGCGCTGCTGCGGCGCGCTGCATGCGCATGCGGGAGACGCCGACGCCGCACGCACGCTTGCGCGCGCGAACATCGAAGCGTTCGAGCAGACGGGCGATGCGGCCATCGTGATGAACTCCGCAGGCTGCGGTGCGATGTGCCGAGAGTACGGTCACCTGCTCGCCGACGATCCCGAGTGGGCAGAACGTGCGGCGAAGTTCTCGGCGCGGGTGCGAGACATCCACGAGATGCTCGCGGGTGTGGTGTCGGCGGCCGCCCCGGTGCGCGCGGGCGCCCGAGGCGCCCTGTCGCTCGTCGCGTGGGACGCGCCCTGTCATCTTCAGCATGCGCAGCGCATCACGGCTCCACCGCTCGTCGTGCTGCAGTCGATCCCCGGCATCACGCTCGTGCCGCTGACCGACAGCGACCAGTGCTGCGGCAGCGCCGGCATCTTCTCCCTGGTGCAACCGGAGGTCTCGGCGCGTGTGCTCGCCGCGAAGCTCACACGCATCGAGGAATCGGGCGCGGGCATCATCGCGACGGCGAATCCCGGCTGCCTGATGCAGGTGGGCGGCGGGCTGCTCTTGGCCGGGAGCAGGGTGGTCGCGCGGCACCCTGTCGAGCTCCTGGACTCGCATCGGCCCACCCCTGAGGACTCGCAGGCGCCCGCCTCCCGTTAGGATTCGGCATGGACGTGCCGGTACTTCTCATCGAGTTCGAAGGCGTGCTCGCCGATACCGCGGCGATGCGCGCGGCGGCGCTCGTCGAGGCGTTCGGTGCTGACGACCTCTCGCTCACGCCTGCGCTGTCCGCGCTCGCACCGGGACTGACCACCGAGCAGGCAGTGCATCGCATCCGTCAGGCGGCGGGATGGCCCGAGGACGGCACCGCGGCTGAGATCTGTCGGCTGCGCGCCGAGCGTGCGTTCGCCGCGCGTGCAGGCAAGGGACTGAGCCTTCAGCCGGCTGTGCGCGATGCGATCGAGCGTCTGTCGTCGTTCGCGCGCCTCGCGATCGTGACCCGCGCGTCGCGCCGTGAAGTGGAGTTCGCGCTCGGACTCTCCGGCCTCGACGCGATGTTCCGCCCGGTGATCGCGCTCGAGGACGCTTCGTCGCCGAAGCCATCCGCTGCGCCCCACCTCGCGGCGCTCGACCGCATGGCGCAGCTCTTCCCAGGGCAGCACATCTGCGCGCTGGCCATCGAGGACTCCGTGGTCGGCGTGCGCGCCGCGCGCGCGGCAGGCATCCCGAGCGTCGCGATCGGGCTCCTGCCGGCGCACGAGGCGGTCGAGGCCGATGCGTGGTTCCCGTCCCTCTCCGATCTCACGCCGACTCGCGCGCGCGAGATCGCCTTCGGTGCGCGCACGGGGCACGGACGATGAACGCACTCGACATCACGCAGGCGCGCGCGTGGCAGGCGCTGCATGACCATGCCGCTGTGATCGATCGCACCGCGCGCATGCGCATGAGCTTCACGGGCGACAAGGCGCGCGCGTCGCTTGGCGGACTTCTCACCAATGACGTCGCATCGCTGACGAAGGGTCGCGGTATGCGCGCGGCCGCACTGACACCGAAGGGACGCGTGATCGCGCTGCTCCGGGTGATGGATCGCGGCGACGATGTCCTCGTCGATTGCGATGCCGCAGCGGGCGCCGGCTTCACGGAGATGATCAGGAAGTACGTGAATCCGCGGCTGGCGCGTCACACGGAGATCTCAGCAGCGACCGCATGCATCGGGGTCTACGGGCCGAAGAGCGCGGAGACGCTCGCGAACATCCTGCCGGTCGAAACGGATTCACTCACGTCCCTCGTGCCGCACCACTCGCTCACCTTGGGCGAAGGCGAGGCGGCGATGACCATCGTGCGCTCCGCGGACTACGGCGTCGTGGGCTTCGATTGCATCGCGGCACCGGCGCGCATCGCGCAGCTCGACGAGGCGCTCGGCGCACTCGGCATCGCGCGCGCGGACGACACGGTTGCGACCATCGCGCGCGTCGAGGCGGGCATCCCGCAGTGGGGCGTCGAGATGGACCTCGAGACGATCCCGCAGGAAGCGAACCTCGACCGACCGGGGATCGACGCGATCTCATTCAACAAGGGCTGCTACACGGGGCAGGAAGTCGTCGTGCGCATCCACTTCCGCGGACACGTGAACCGCCACCTGCGGCGACTCACGTCGAGCGAGCCGCTGCCGACGGGCGCGCCGGTGTTCGATGCTGAAGGAAAGGAAGTCGGCAGCGTTCGCTCGAGCGTCGTCTCCCCGACCCGCGGACCGATTGCCGTCGCGATGCTGCGACGCGAGATCGCGCCCGCCAGCGACGTGGTGATACGTGCCGACGGACGCGAGATCAGCGCGCGCTGCGAGGAACTCAGCTAAACGAAAAGGGCGCACGGCATCAGCCGTGCGCCCTTTCACCAAACGCAGAAAGCAGCATAGTTCGCGGCGGCGGTGGTGTCCATCTTCATCGAGTCAGTCTTGGTCGAATCGGTCATCGCCGAGTCCATCGCCGCGGGGGCAACGGTCTCTGCGGCCGGCGCGGCCTCTTCTGCCTTCGGCGAGCAAGCGGCGAACACAAACACTGATGCAACAATCGCGAAGCGCTTCATTGTAACAATCTCTCCTAAGTGGGGTCGGCCGCTGGCGCGAGATATTCGCGGTGACGGCACCGAGGGGAATCTAGTAGGGGGTGGAAGCCCCCCCCCCGCGTTATCAGACGGGTAACGTGTTGGTTGGTAACGCCTTGGGGTTGGGAGGTACGCGATATAGCTTGCTGCCGAGAGACTCCTGAACCCCCGCCGGGTTTGTGCCGATGACCCCGAGCCTTACCGCCTCGCCGAACACAACGATCGTGCGTGGAGCCTGTCCGCACGATTGTCCCGACACATGCGCCACGCTCACCACGGTCGAGAACGGACGCGCCACGCGGATCGAGGGAGACCCCGATCATCCGTTCACACAAGGTTTTCTCTGCGCCAAGGTAAACCGTTACCTGGAGCGTACTTACCATGCCGACCGCGTGCTTGTGCCGCTGCGTCGCGTGGGGTCGAAGGGTGCCGGGGAGTTCGTCGAGGCCACGTGGGACGAGGCGCTCACAGCGATCGCCGCGACGCTCAACGAGATAGCGCGTTCAGCGGACGGACCGCAGGCGATCCTGCCCTACTCATACGCCGGCACCATGGGCTACCTGCAGGGCGAATCGATGGACCGCAGGTTCTTCCATCTGCTCGGCGCCTCCAAGCTTGACCGGACCATCTGCGCGACTGCCGGCACGATGGGCATGCGCATGACACTCGGCGCCAGCGTCGGCGCCGACGCGGACGAAGTGCCCAACAGCGACCTGATCCTGCTGTGGGGCACGAACACGCTCACGTCGAATCCGCATCTCTGGCCGAAGATCATTGAAGCGCGAGAGAAGGGTGCGCCGGTGATCTGCATCGATCCCATCAGGACGCGCACCGCCGAGCAGTGCGACGAATGGATCGGCATCAGGCCGGGCACGGACGCGGCGCTCGCGCTTGGCATGATGCACGTGATGTTCGCCGAGTCGCTCGCGGACGAGGACTACATCTCGCGATATACGCTCGGTGCCGACCAACTGAAGGAACGCGTGAAGGAGTATCCGCCCGAGCGCGCCGCGGCGATCACTGGCGTTCCCGCCGAACGCATCCTCACGCTCGCGCAGCAGTACGCGCGGTCGCGCGCCGCGTTCATTCGCGTGAACTATGGACTGCAGCGCCATGGTGGCGGCGCGATGGCCGTGCGCACCATCGCGTGCCTTCCCGCGGTGAGCGGGCACTGGCGTCATGCCGGTGGTGGCGTGCAGCTCTCGTCGAGCGCGAACTTCGCATTCGACAAGAAGACGCTCTATCGCGAGGACCTCTCGCCCGCTGGCACGCGCACCATCAACATGTCGCTGCTCGGCGAGGCACTCGACAAGGCCGACGCCGGCGTCGGTGGTCCACCGGTGCGCGCGCTCGTGGTCTACAACTCGAACCCGGCTGCGATCGCACCCGACCATGGCGCAGTCACGCGCGGACTCAGACGCGATGACCTGTTCACCGTGGTGCTCGAGCACTTTCGTACCGACACCTGCGACTACGCGGACTGGGTGCTGCCGGCGACGACGCAGCTCGAGCACTGGGATGTGCATTTTTCCTACGGCCACCTCTACGCGACACTGAACAAGCCGGCGATCGCGTCGCTTGGCCAGGCGCTGCCGAACACAGAGATTTTCCGTCGGCTGGCCGCGCGCATGGGGCTTGATCACCCGGCGCTCAAGGACAATGACATCACGCTGGTGAAGCAGGCACTCGGCTCCGGTGATCCACGGATGTCCACCGTGACGTGGGAGTCGCTGAACGAACATGGATGGGCGCGGCTCAACCTGCCGCGCCCCTACGCGCCATTCTCGCATGGCGGGTTCCTCACGCCGAGTGGCAAGTGTGAGTTCTACTCGGCGCGTATGCTGGCGATGGGGCTCGACCCTCTGCCGGCCTTCACGCCGCCGCACGAATTCCCGGAGAACGTTCCTGCGCTCGCGGCGCGGTTCCCCATCACGCTCATCTCGTCGCCCGCGCACCAGTTCCTCAACTCGACGTTCGTGAACGTCGGGCCGCTGCAGCGCGCCGCGCGGGAGCCCGAGGTATCGCTGCATCCCAACGACGCGGAACGACGCGGATTGACCGACGGGATGATGGTCGTCGTGGAGAACGACCGCGGGCACTTCCGCGCGACGGCTCGCATTCGTGAAGGCATCCGCGAAGGAGTGGCGTGGGCCCCCGGCGTCTGGTGGGCGAAACTCTCGCCCGATGGCGTGAACGTGAACGCGACAACGAGCCAACTGCTCACCGACATGGGCGGAGGACCAGTGTTCTACGACAACCTGGTCGAGATCCGCGCCACCACCTGACGGACATCAAGTGACCAAGACGCTTCCAAAGACACTCGGCGCGCTGAAGAGCTCCGCGTTCGGCAAGCCGGGACTGCGCAGCCGGTCGGTGAAGGATGAGCTGCGCGCGAACCTCATCGAGAAGCTCTCGAGCGGCGGGACGCTCTTTCCCGGCGTGGTCGGTTATGACGAGACCGTCATGCCGCAGCTCATCAATGCGCTGCTCTCGCGTCATCACTTCATTCTCCTCGGACTCCGCGGCCAGGCGAAGTCGCGCATCCTCCGCGCGCTCACGACGCTGCTCGATCCCGCACTGCCGGTGATCGAGGGTTCCGAGACCAACGACGATCCGTTCCATCCGATCTCGAAGTTCGGGCGCGAGCGGCTCACCGCGGGCGGCGACGACACGCCGATCGCGTGGCTGAATCCCGACGAGCGTTACGTGGAGAAGCTGGCGACGCCGGACGTGACGATGGCCGACCTGATCGGCGACCTCGATCCGATCAAGGCAGCGCGCGGCGGGCACATGCTCGCCGACGAGCTGAGCATCCACTACGGCATGCTGCCGCGCGCGAACCGCGGACTTTTCGCGCTGAACGAACTTCCGGATCTGGCCGGCAAGGTGCAGGTCGGCCTGTTCAACGTGATGCAGGAAGGCGATGTGCAGATCAAGGGATATCCGGTGCGCCTGCAGCTCGATGTGCTGCTCGCATTCACGGCAAACCCCGAGGACTACACGGCGCGCGGCAAGATCATCACGCCGCTCAAGGACCGCATCGGCAGCGAGATCATCACGCATTATCCGGCGACGGTCGAGCTCGCGATGGAGATCACGGACCAGGAAGCTTGGGTCATGCGCGATGCACTGCCGGTGCGCATGCCCGAGCTTGTGTCGGAAGTCGCCGAACGCGTCGCCTTCGAGGCACGCAAGGAGAAGCGGATCGACCAGCGCTCGGGCGTCTCGCAGCGACTCTCCATTACGCTCATCGAGAACGTGGTCTCGAACGCCGAGCGTCGCGCGATCAAGCTGGGCGAGGATGCCGTTGTGCCGCGCATCGCCGACATCTATGCGGCGATGCCGGCGATCACCGGCAAGATCGAGCTCGAGTATGAGGGCGAACTCGTGGGCGGCGCCGCGATCGCGCGTGAACTCATCCTCCGCGCGGCCGATGCGACGCTTCGCGAGCGCGGGAGTGGGCTCGACCTCGACGACATCGTGATCTGGTTCGACACGGGCTCCGCGCTGCAGGTGAGCGACGAGGCGAGCACCGTCGGCGCGCGTTCGGGGTTCGCGACGGTGCCGGGTCTCGTGGAGCAGGTCACCGCATCCGAGTTGCCGACGAAAGATGACGCGGACACGGTCGCCGCATGCGAGGTGGTGCTCGAAGCGCTCGTCGCGCGTCGCAAGCTCTCCCGTTCTGAGGGAGGGCGCTACGGACGATCAGTCCGGCGAAAGGGCGGGATACCGCCTGAATACCCAGAGCGCGAAGAGTAGCATCAGCCCCGCGGCACCGCCGATCGCCCACGCGGTGTCGGTGGCCTTTGCCACTGCGCCGGCGAGGACGCTGCCCGCGGGCGACGCGCCGATGTAGAGCATGACGTAGAGCGACATCACGCGCCCGCGCAGCGCATCGGGGACGATCTCCTGCAGCAGCGCGTTCACGAGCGCGTTGTTCACGACCATCGCCGCACCCACGCAGAAGAGCAGCAGCGCGACGATGGTCGGCTGCCGGAAGAGCGAGACGAGCACGAGCAGCGTCGGATACACGACGGACGCCGTGCGCAGGGTGTGGTCGCGCTTCGGCCCGCCGCCGGTCGCCGCGATGTAGAGCGCGCCGGCCACCGCGCCGAGTCCGATGGATGCCATCAGTGCGCCGTAGCCATCCGGTCCGACGCCGAGGAGATCGCGTGCGACGATGGGAAGCAGCGTCAGCACCGGGATGCCCAGCATCGAGAAGACGGTGGCGATGAGCAGGAGCATGGGCAGCGGCGGCGTATCACGCACGTAGCGGAGCGCCTCACGCATGCCGGCGATGGAGCCGCTCGGATGACGCGCGAGCGCGCGCCGTTCGGTGAGATGGATCCGCGAAAGGCCGATGAGCACCGCCAGATAGCTCAGCGCATTGAGCATGAACGCCCACTCGACGCCGCCCTTCGCGATGACGACCGCCGCAATGCTCGGACCGAGCACGCGCGCGAGGTTGAAGCCGGTGGCGTTCAGGCCGATCGCCTGCGCCATGTCCTCCTTGCTCACGAGCTCGACGATCAGCGATTGCCGCGCGGGGATCTCGAACGCCGCGAGCGTGCCGCCGATCAGCGCGAGGGTGATCAGCCACTGGATGTTGAGGTGACCGGTCCAGGCGAGCACCGAGAGCGCCGTGGCCTCGAGCAGCATGAGCGCCTGTGCGATGCGCACCACGCGCAGCTTCTCGTTGCGGTCGGCGACGACCCCGCCCGGCAGCGAGAACAGGAGGATCGGGAAGTTGGCGGCGGCCGCCGTGAGCCCAACGAGGAATGGATCGTTCGTGAGCTCGAGCGCCGTCCAGCCGAGGGCCACCTGCTGCATCCAAGAGCCGATGAGCGAGATGGTCTGGCCGGTCCAGAACAGTCGGAAGTTCCGGTACTTGGCCAGTATCCGGAACGGGTTGAGCGAGCGACTGTGCGGGGGGGCGGGAGGGGCCATGCGGGGGTGACGAAAGTTCACCGACGGACCGGCCCCGTGACAGGTCCGGCGCAGGGCGCTTAGTTATGCCGGATGGGCATCCCACTCGCAGTGATGCTGCTCGCGCTGGGTTACTGACATCAGCGGGCCCGACAGGAGGGACGACGTGCGCTTTCACACCTACTCACAATTCAGCCCCGAGTCCGCCGACGCGGTGGATCTTCAGGCGGTCCTCGACAAGCTCGCGGACTTCCTGCTGCAGTCCGGCTTCGCGGGCGGCGGTAATGCGAATCCATGGGGCAATCCCGACATGGACGAGCAGGACGGAGACCGCTCACTCGACGCGCTGCGGAAGGCGATCCTCGATGCACTGATCCAGAGCGGCCAGTTCACGCCCGAGATGCTCGAGGCGCTGCGCGGCGAGGGCGACGACATCTCCGAGGCCAAGCTCTCGAACCTGCTCGACGACATCGTGCAGCGATTGATGGCGGAGGGCTTCCTCAAGGCGACCGAGGCTCCGCAGGCGCTCGCGAG
>JANOTV010000297.1:0-2638 GCA_031416495.1 Gemmatimonadota bacterium | reverse complement strand
ACCTTGCGATCCTCGAACTCTTCTACTCGGCGGGACTCCGCCTCTCCGAGCTGCGCGGCGTGAACTGCGCCGACCTCGACCTGATCGCCGGTCTCGTGAAGGTGCGGGGCAAGGGCCGGAAGGAGCGGATCGTGCCGGTGGGCTCGCACGCGCAACGGGCGCTGCGCGAATACGAGCGGGCGCGTGACCTGCTGCTGGCCTCCGCGGGAGAGCGGGGGGACCGGCGCGCCTTCTTCCTCAGCCAGCGCGGCAGCCGGATGAGCCCCCGCACCCTGCACAATGCCGTCGTCGCGCGCCTCCAGGGTGTGGACGAGGGCGCGGGGCTGAGTGCGCACGCGATCCGCCACACCTTCGCCACGCACCTCCTCGATGGTGGCGCCGACCTGCGCGCGGTGCAGGAACTCCTCGGCCATGCGAGCGTCTCGACGACGCAGATCTACACCCACACCTCGGTCGAGCGGCTCAAGAAGGTCTACCGCAGCAGTCACCCGCGCGCGTAAGTCGTGGATCCGTTACTGACTCAGTGAGCTCGAACGCGGCGGCGCGTCCGCGACCACGTACGCCTCCATGGCAAAGTACTCGGCCAGCCCGAGCCGATTGAGCATCGCCGCCGTCTCCTTGTTCCGCGCCTCCACCCGCTGCCAGAACTCCCGGTCGTCGTGCGCGCCGGGGAAAGGCGCCGAATCCTTCTGGCTCTGGTGCTTGAAGATCGCCTGGAGCTTGAGCTTCAGCTCCTCCTGGCTCATCGGCACCAGCCAGGTCGCCTCGGTGACGGGCCATTCCTGCCAGGCGCCGCGGTAAAGCCAGATTTCCGGCGGAGCATCGCTCATCTCCGCGAGCGCGCGGTCGATGGCCTCCTTGCACATCCGGTGGGTGCCGTGCGGGTCACTGAGGTCGCCCGCCACGAAGACGAGCTGCGGTCGAAGTTCCTCAAGGAGTGCGCGGACAATGGCCACATCTGCCGGCCCGATCGGGTCCTTCCGCACCTTGCCGGTCTGGTAGAATGGCAGGTTCAGGAAGCGGGCGTGCCCAGGGCCCAACCCGATCGTTTCCAGTCCGCTCACCGCCTCCCCCTCCCGGATGATTCGCTTGATGTCCTGGATGGCGCTGCTGTCCACGGCGCCCGGCTGCTTGGTGGTCAGGAACGCGCGCACCGTTTCGCTGTCCGAAAAAGCGGAGCCACTTCTTTGCGCGACGGCCCCGTGACACTCACTGACGACGGACTACGGGCGCCTGCCATGCTCCGGCGGCGGAATCATGGTGGGGGGACGATTGCCGGGCATAGTGCCCGTGCCGCCGTTCCTCGGCATAGTGGCCGGCATAGTGCCCGGCATAGTGGCCGGATGACGCGTTCCTGCCATCCCGGGACCAGTGTGCGCCGGACGACCCGCACCGGTCGGCATGCGCTCGAGTTCGGCATCGGTCGCGCGGGCGAGGATGCGCGCCTGCACTCTCGCGAGCGCATCGTCAGAAGCGAGTCCACGCTCCACGAGATTGCCGAGCACGAAGAGCGGTACCGCGAGTGAGCGCCCCGACGGCGCGCTCTTCGCAAGAGCCGAGACCGCCGCGCCATCGACGCCCTGGCGCATGGCCTCTGCACCGGCTTCCACTTCGGTGTCCGCAGGACGGAGCGGGCGTCCGTCACGGAGAGCGCGCGCTGCGACCTGCATGCGGTCGGCATGCGCGTTCACTGAGCGCTCGATCTCCGCCGGTGCGATGCCGCGCGCCGCGAACTTGAGCGCGCGATTCTCCAGTGCCTGAGCCGGCAGCGCACGGGCACGGGCTTCCGTGATGCGGGCAATCACCCGCTCGGCGACCTCGGCCGGCAGCACTGCGCGCAACCGCGCCGACGGGTCGGCAGCCGGTGTCTGCGCGCCGAGTGCCGTGGCAAGCGCCAGTGCTGGAAGCACATGGCTCGCGATGCGGATGGTCTTTCCAATGAACGAAATCATCTGGTCTCCTGTGGGTGTACTCATGTGAAAGACTGCACCGATCGCGCACCGCGTCACATCGGCGTTCCAGGCAGGTGCGAGCACGGCGTCACGTCAGCGTACCAGCAGGCGTCCCGAGCGCCCACCGAACTCGTCGCCGCTCACCGGCAACCCCGTCGGCACCAGCCACGCTCCGCCGTCACGGCGCACGACGATCTCGTGCGCTCCGGGCAAGAGCAGCAGGTCGATCTCCCACCATCCGTCAGCCGCGCGTTGCATCTCCATCGGAACCCACGCCGTGGGATCGCCCGACAGTTGCACACTGCGCGCGCCTCGCGCACGCACCCGCAGCCGATGACGCCCGTCACCGAGCGCCGTCTGGTTGAACTCGGTCACTCCCGCCTTGGCGGATCTCTGCCACTCCGCGTTGTCGGCGGCGTCGCTGGAGCGCCCTGCAGTCTCTCGACGCGGTCCGCCGCCGATCCTCAGGGCGAGCGTAGCGTAGCGACCGCTCGGGAAGCCCTGTGTGAAGTCCGACGGGTACATGCCCGCCGCCGCGACGATCGCCGTGCGCGGTACGATCCACGTCGTCACTCCAACGCTGCCCCACACGCGACCCTCATCGTCGAGTGCAGGCAGCGCAGTGCCTGCGCGTCCACCCACCGAGCCGGTGTATTCCATCGGTCCACGGCGCAACAGGAGGGCGA
>JANOTV010000296.1:0-2969 GCA_031416495.1 Gemmatimonadota bacterium | reverse complement strand
GAGGGGTCGCTCGAGACGTCGAGCACCACGGTGCCTTCGACATCCGCGATGGCCGCGCGGATCTGCGCGATGATCTCGGGACGGCGGCCTTCGGAGAAATTGGGGACGCATTCTACGAGCGACATTTGTATTCGTTCTCGTGGGAGGACAGGAGAGGACGCTTCGGAATCTAGTGCAGCATGGTGCGCATCCACGCATACATCGCGTGGCCGCCGACGAGCACGCTGGAGGGCGCGGTCGCGGCGAGATGCTTGCCGTGGATGTCGGTGGCGATGCCGCCGGCCTCGCGCACGAGCAGCATGCCGGCGGCGAAGTCCCAGGGCGCGAGGATGTTCTCCCAGAAGGCATCGAAACGCCCGCTCGCCACGCTCGCGAGGTCGAGGCTCGCCGCGCCGGGCCGCCGTACGCCGGCCACGCCCTGCATCACGCGCGTCATCTGCGCCTGGTACGGCGCGATCTGGGCGGGGTCCTTGAACGGAAAGCCCGTGCCGATGAGCGCGCGCTGCGGATCGCTCAACGTGGAGACCTTGCACGGGCGCCCGTTCGCCTGCGCACCGCCGCCGGCGATGGCGGTGAAGATCTCGTTGCCGGGCACATTGTGCACGACGGCCGCGACCGGTTCGCCATCCTTGAGCACCGCGATGGAGACGGCGTAGGCCGGGAACCCGTGCAGGAAGTTCGTCGTGCCATCGAGCGGGTCGGCGACGACAAGGAGTCCCTTCGCCAGCCGCTCGTGCGGCACCTCCGTGGCGGTCTCTTCGGCGAGGATCGCGGCCTCGGGGAGCTCGCGGGAGAAGATCTCGATGATCTCCGCCTCGGCCCTCAGGTCGACCTCGGTCACGAAGTCCGTGGGGCCCTTGGAATGCCAGTCCAGGGAGTGGGCCCCGGGGGTCGCGGCGTGGATGACGGCCGCCGCCGCCCTCGCCGCGCGGGTACAGAGGGCGAGAAGTTCGGCATGTTCGGATTGATAGGCCATCTCACGCTCCGTAGCTTGAGGGGATGACTCGCATCTTCAGCGGTATCCAGCCCACGGGTGAACTCCACATTGGCAACTATCTCGGGGCCGTCAAGAACTGGGTCTCGCTGCAGCACGAGCATGAGACGCTCATCTGCATCGTAAACTATCACGCGATCACCGTTCCGTACGCGCCCGAGGACTTGCGCCGACGCACCCGCGACATGGCGATCTCGCTCATCGCATCGGGCGTCGACCCGTCGAAGGCGACGCTCTTCGTGCAGTCGGATGTGCCCGAGCACACGGAGCTCGCATGGGTGTTCAACACCATCACGCCGCTCGGCGAGCTCGAGCGACAGGTGCAGTTCAAGGACAAGGCGGGTCGCCAGGAGCAGGTGATGGCGGGGCTGCTCAATTATCCCGTGTTGCAGGCTGCCGATATCCTGCTCTACCGCGCGGACACCGTGCCGGTGGGCGAGGACCAGGTGCAACACCTCGAGCTGTCGCGCGTCGTTGCGCGCAACTGGAACGCGCGGTTCTCGCCGAATGATCCGTACTTCCCCGAGCCGAAGCCGCGTCTCACGCCGACGCGTCGCATCGTCGGCCTCGACGGGCAGAACAAGATGTCGAAGTCGCTCGGCAACACGATCGGCCTGCTCGAGGAGCCCGAGGCGATCTGGGACAAGCTCAAGCCGGTGCCGACGGATCCGAAGCGCCAGCGCAGGAACGATCCAGGCGAGCCCAACGACTGTCCGATCATCTACCCGCTGCACAAGGCGTTCTCGCCTCCGGATGTCGTCAGCCTCGTCGAGGAGAACTGTCGCGGCGGCAAGTGGGGCTGCATCGAGTGCAAGAAGGTCGTGCATCAGCAGATGGTCGCTGAACTCACGCCCATCCGCCTGCGCGCGAAGGAACTCGAGGCGGATCCGTCGCTCGTGAAGGATGCGCTCGCATCAGGTGCGGTGCGCGCCGGGAAGATCGCCCGCGATACGATGGCCACCGTCAAGCAGAGGATGGGACTCGATGCAATTCAATGAGATGGTGATCGAAGCTTTCCGCCTCGACCTCGCCGCAAAGCTCCTCGCTGCGGTGCTCGTGGGTGGCGGCATCGGTCTCGAGCGCGAGATCAACCACAAGCCCGCGGGCCTTCGCACGAACATCCTCATCTGCGTCGGTTCCGCGCTGCTGATGGATCTCTCCATCGGCATCTCTGAACGATATGGCGGCGATCCCGGGCGCATTGCGGCGCAGGTCGTCACGGGCATCGGCTTCCTCGGCGCGGGCACCATCCTGCATACGCGCGGGACGATCACCGGTCTCACGTCGGCGGCGACGATCTGGGTGGTCGCGGCGATCGGACTCGCCATCGGCGCCGGATATTTCGTCGAGGCGCTCGGCGCGACGCTCACCGTGATGCTCGTGCTCGTGGGTCTCGGGTGGGTGGAGCGCCGCTTCATGCACGAGATGGCGGATAACGAGAATGGAGCCCCGCCGGTGGATTTGCGGTCGGGTGATGAGAGCCGACGCGCGACAGATCGTCTCGGGCGCCACCGGTCGGAGGAGAGCGTGCGGGAGAAGCAGGAACGCCGTCCGCAGGAGCACCGTCATGAGCGGGACGCGGATCCTGACGCGGGCTCCGAGCCGAAGGACTCGTGACGCCAGAGTCACCACGACTGCTCGTCGTGGATCTCCGCTCGACGGCCGAAGCGTTCGCACTCCCTGACCGCGTCTCGGACGCGATATCGGCAGCGACACCGGCCGGATGGCGTACCCATATCGTTGCCTCCGTCACCGATTCATTCGGCGATGGCGCGCAGGCACCGAGTGACGAAGCGCTCCGCGTGATTCCGGACGCGGAGGCGTACGTCGGGTTCGGCATGCCGCGCTCGCTCTTCCTCGCGGGGAAGAAGTTGCGTTGGGTGCAGACCGGCACGGCTGGCGTTGCGACGCTGTTGTTCGACGAGATGAAGCACGGCGACGTGCTGCTCACGAACGCCGCGGGCATCTACGGGCC
>JANOTV010000295.1:0-16744 GCA_031416495.1 Gemmatimonadota bacterium | reverse complement strand
GGTGCTTCGTGGATCTCCAGCCCGATTCCGTGACCCAGTGAATGCCCGAAGGCGTCGCCGAATCCACGGCGCTCAATGTAGCCCCGCGCCAACGCGTCGGCATCCCTGCCACGCATTCCGTGCCGAACACGGGCCGAAGCGCTCCCGTTGGCTTCCCGAACAACGCCATGAACTTCGAGTTGGCGGGCATCCGGCGCGCGTCCAACGACGAACGTCCGCGTGATGTCCGAACAGTATCCTGCGTACCGCGCGCCGAAGTCGAAGAGCAACAGGTCGCCGCTCGCGATCACCTGCGAGGACGCCCGCGCATGCGGCAGCGCGGACCGTGCCCCCGACGCGATGATCGTCTCGAACGGGAAGCCCTCGCTGCCTGCCGAGCGGAGCTCGTGCTCCAGGATCCCCGCGACCACGAGTTCGCTCAACCCGGCCCTCACCTGCGGGAGCGTGCGCTCGAGCGCATGCTCGGCGATGCGCACCGCTTCGCGGATCTGCGCGATCTCACTGGCGTCCTTCGACTCGCGCAGCACTTCCACGAGGTTGATCGACGGACGCCAATGCCAGCGCGAGCCCTCACCCCCGGCCTCGAGGAAGCGCGTGGACTCGTGATGCGTGACGTGCGCGCTCTCGAAGGCGAGCACCTGCGCGCCCTTTCCGTTGGCCGACATCGCCTTGAGCTCGGTCCAGAGCCGCGACCAGAGCGAACTGAGCTCGATCTCGCTGCGCACGCCAGCCGCCACCTCGGCCTTCACCTGGGTGGCGTACCGGAAGTCGGTGAGCAGCATGCAGTCGTCGGCGGTCACCACCACGAGCGCGCTCGTGCCGGTGAAGCCGGTGAGGTAGCGGATGTTCGGCAGCGACGAGACGAGGAGTCCATCGAGCGTGCTCGCGACGAGCGCCGCGCGGAGCCGCCTGAGCCGCTCCGAGGTGTCCGGCGCCCGCCGACTCACGCGCGTTCAGCGCCGTCGTGCTCCAGGCGCGCCAGCGATGCGGGTTCAAAGCGTCCGCGAATGCGCATCACGCCCTCCTCCTCGTCGGGCTCGACTGAGAGTACCTCGCCCATGCGATGCACGTCGGCGAGGAGCTTGCCGTGCGTGAGCGGCACGATGAGCTCCACCTCGGGCCGGCGGTCGCGCAGCGTCTTCCGCAGGAGTGCGCGCAGCGGCTCCAGCCCTTCGCTCGTGAGCGACGAGGTGAAGACCGAACCCGGCGCGAGGCTCCGCATGCGCTCCTCGAGTCCTTCACGCTCCTCCCGCTTGAGCGCGTCCATCTTGTTGAAGACGTAGACCATCGGGATCTGCTGCGCGTCGAGTGTGCCGAGCACTTCATCGACGACGAGGCGCTGCTCCTCCCAGGTGGGATGGCTCGCGTCGATCACATGCAGCAGCAGGTCCGCCTCCTGCACTTCCTCGAGCGTCGCACGGAAACTCGCGACGAGGTGGTGAGGCAGCTTGCGGATGAATCCGACGGTATCGGTGAGCAGCACCGACTGGTGGTCGCCGAGGTCCACTTCGCGCGTGAGCGGATCGAGCGTCGCGAAGAGACGGTCCTCCACGAACACCTCGGACGCGCCGGAGATGCCGCGCAGGATGGAGCTCTTGCCGGCGTTGGTGTAGCCGACGAGCGATACGCGGACGCTCCCGCTGCGCCCCGCGCGCTGCACGTGGCGCGCCTTGGTGAGATCGACGAGCCGCTCCTTGAGGATCTTGATGCGATGACCGACGAGCCGCCGGTCGGTCTCGAGCTGCGTCTCGCCCGGGCCCCGCACGCCGATGCCGCCGCGGAACTTCTCGAGGTGGGTCCACATGCGTGTGAGGCGCGGCAGCGAATACTCGAGCTGGGCGAGCTCCACCTGCATCTTCGACTCGGCCGAACGCGCGCGCACGGCGAAGATGTCGAGAATGAGCTCGGCACGGTCGATCACGCGCTTGCCGACTTCGAGCTCGAGGTTCTTGCCCTGGGCGGGCGAGAGCTCATCGTCGAAGATGACGACCGTCGCGTCCTTCTCCGTGATCATCGTCTTGAGCTCCTCGACCTTGCCGCGCCCGATGTAGGTCGATGAGTCGGGGCGGTCGAGCTGCTGCGTGAGCGTGCCCACGACGACGGCGCCCGCCGTGTCCGCGAGTCGCTCGAGTTCCTCGAGATGCTCGGCGGCGTGATGACGCGCGTTCGACCGCTTGATGGGCGCGCCGACGAGGATGGCGCGTTCCTTGGGCGAGTGGAGCTCGATGATGGACTTGATCGTCGGGTGCGGTGAGGGAATGCGTCAGGCGCGCACGCGGCGCGCCTGTACCCAATCTAAGCATCCGGGGTCATGCCGGAGCACTCCTCAGGGCATGGAGTTCAGACGGCCCGTCCCCGAATAGGGGCGCGTGAGGTTGCCGAACGGGGTGACGACGGTGAACTCGCCACGCACGAGGTAGTCCACGACGCCGCGGGCCATGAACTGTTCCAGCACGACGCGTATCTCGTTGTACGTGAAGTTCACGGGCACGGTGATGTCGGAGCGCGAGCGCTGCTCGAGGGTCACCAGCTTGGTGATCTCGCCGTGGGCGACGCGATTGGAGTCGACCACCAGCTCATAGCTGATCTTGGTCGCATCCATGCGGAACTCGTTCGGGTTGTAGACGTTGAGGATCACGTCGAGCGAGCCACCTTGCGCGCCGATGCCACGCACCACGACGTCCTTCACCTCGACGACCGGGTTCGCCATCGCCTGGCGACCAAGGGTCCGGCAGCTCGTGGCACCGGCAACCATCATGGCGAGCGCCAGCATGGCCGCGCCCTTCATCCGACGATACGTCATGCATTCTCCTGTATGGCGTGACCCTGCCGATGTGTCATTCGTTGCCTGCGGCGTGCGCCTGCTCCATGCGTTCCCGCAGTGCACTCCACCACGCGAGACGCTTGGCGATCTCCTTCTCGAAGCCGAACTCGCCCGGCGTGTAGAAGGTGCGATCGCGCACCTCGTCGGGGAGATAATCCTGTGGCAGGTATCCCTCAGGTGCCGCGTGTGCGTACTGATACCCACTCCCGTAGCCCAGTTCCTTCATGAGCCTGGTCGGTGCATTGCGGATGTGCATCGGCACCGGCGCGGCCGGGGTCGCACGGGCCGCCTCGAGTGCCGCGCCCCACGCCAGGTACACGCGATTCGACTTCGGTGCCGTCGCGAGGTACACCGCCGCCTCGGCCAGCGCGAGGTCGCCCTCGGGAGAGCCGAGGAACTGGTAGGCATCGCGCGCCGCGATGGCGATCTCGAGCGCGCGCGGGTCCGCGAGTCCGATGTCCTCCGAGGCGAAGCGCACCGTGCGGCGCGCGATGTACATCGGATCCTCCCCGCCCTCGATCATGCGCGCGAGCCAGTAGAGCGCGCCCTGCGGGTCCGAGCCGCGCAGCGCCTTGTGGTACGCGCTGATCACGTTGAAGTGATGCTCGCCCGACTTGTCGTACTGCGCGGTGCGGGTCTGGAGCGCGGCTTCGATGGTGGCGCGCGAGATCACGGCGCGACCGGCGGATTCGCGACCGGCGGATTCCGCCACTGCGGGCACCGGTCGCGCCGCCTTCACGAGCACCGCCGCGGCCTCGAGCACGGTGAGCGCGCGGCGCGCATCGCCATCCGAATGCTCCGCGAGCAGCGCCCGTGCATCCGCATCGATCGCGAGATGGTCGGCACCGAGCCCGCGCTCCTCGTCCTCGAGCGCGCGATCGATCAGCACACCGATCTCCTCCGCGCCGAGCGCGTTGAGCACGAACACGCGCAGGCGCGAGAGCAGCGCGCCGTTGATCTCGAACGAGGGATTCTCCGTCGTCGCGCCGATGAGCGTGAGCAGCCCGCTCTCCACGTGCGGCAACAGTGCGTCCTGCTGCCCGCGGTTGAAGCGATGGATCTCATCGACGAAGAGGATCGTGCGCGTGCCGAGCACGCGGCGCTTCTCGGCGTCGGCGACGATCTCGCGGATGCGCGGGATGCCGTCGGTGACGGCGCTGAACGGCACGAACTCGCCCTGCACATAGCGCGCGACGAGACGCGCGATCGTGGTCTTGCCGCTGCCCGGCGGTCCCCAGAAGAGGATCGACCCCGTGTCGCCCTGCTCGATCGCGACGCGCAGCGGCTTGCCCGCGCCGAGGATCTGCTGCTGCCCGGCGACCTCATCGAGCGTGCGCGGCCGCAGCCTCGACGCGAGGGGCGCGGTGAGAGGACGCTCGAACAACCCGGGCGCCGGTTCGTCTCGTCGGCCCGTCGTGCGTCTCGTGGCCATGCTAGTGGGCGAGCATCGCCCGCACGCCCAGCGCGATGCCGCAGCCGGCGAAGAAGACGACGTTGTGCGTCCACCCCGACTTGCCCTGGAACTCGGGGATCAGGTTGGATGCGCCCACGTAAAGCGTGACGCCGGCGGCGAGCGAGAGGCCCCACTCCGCGAGCGGG
Organism: Gemmatimonadota bacterium; assembly: GCA_031416495.1. GTDB lineage: Bacteria > Gemmatimonadota > Gemmatimonadetes > Gemmatimonadales > Gemmatimonadaceae > Pseudogemmatithrix. The sequence continues at coordinate 12,321 of JANOTV010000295.1, read as the reverse complement.
TCCACGAGATCGGTGAAGACGACGCCGAGCACCGTCGCCACGCCGAGCGCCGCGGCGGCGCCGAACGCGGCGATGCGGCTGTGCCCCGAGGCGATCCATAGTGAGGAGATGGCGAGCCCCTCGGGCACTTTGTGCAGAAGGATGGCGCCGAAGACGAGCACACCGAGCTCCTCACTCACATGGAATGCGCTCGCGATCGCCACGCCATCTACGAAGGTGTGCAGCAGCAGCCCCGCCAGCGCGGACACGCTCACGGCGCGCGACACATGATGCGTCTCTTCGCCGAAGTGGAAATGGCCGACGAGGGCGTGCTGCGTGAGATGCACGAGCAGGAATCCTGCGAGGATCATGCCCGCGGCGCCGGCCCCGCCATGACTGATGGCTTCGGGAACGAGCCCCACGATCGCGACGACGACGAGGAAGCCCGCGGAGAAGGCGAGCAGGAGTTCGAGCGTGCGCGGAGACCAGCGCGGGTGCGCCGTGATCGCCAATGCACCGACAAGGTTGCCGGCAGCGGCCAGCACGGCGTACCCGAGGGAGTTCACGAAGTGAAGATAGGCACCCCGTGAAGGGGCCGCTTCAATCCGTGGTCGTGTCGGCCTTCACGCGCAGGGCGCGCACGAGTCCGCGCAGCGCCAGCTCATAGCCGTCCGCTCCGAATCCGGCGACGATCGCGATCGCGCCCGGGGCAAGCCAGGAGTGACGGCGCTCGGGTTCGCGGGCGTAGATGTTCGAGAGGTGCACCTCGACGTACGGGAGCTGGACGCCGACGAAGGCGTCGCGCAGCGCGAGGCTCGTATGCGTCCACGCCGCCGCATTCACAAGGGCGCCCTGCACCACGCCACGGCAGTTGTGGAGGGCGTCGAGCATGCGGCCTTCATCATTGAACTGCGAGAAGAGCAGCGTCACGCCGAGCTCGGCGCCGACCACCTCGAGGCGCTCCTCGATCTCCGAGAGTGTCGTGGTGCCGTAGATCTCCGGCTCGCGGATGCCGAGGAGGTTGAGGTTCGGACCGTTGAGGACGACGATCCTCACTGCGTGAGCCCCTTGAGCCAGCCCTGGAACTGGTCGAGGTCATCTTCCCCGCCCTCGCCCGGCTCGGCGGAGGGCCGTTCAAGCTCGCGCTCGACGGACGGCAGCTCGACAGACGGCGGTTCGTCCGCGTCGACACGGGGCGGCGTCGAGGACGCCGTGAAGAACTGGTCGAATTTGAGCTTTTCCGACGCACGCGGCACCGCGTTGCGCGCCGACGTGGCGCGCCGCGTGGGTGCACTGCCCGGACCGCCGCCGAAGAGTTCGTCGAAGGCCGATCCCCCCGTGGGCGCCGACGTCGGCGCGATGCCCGCGAGAAAGTTAGCGGCACGCTGGTCCTCGTCGGAGACTGCTCCACCGAAGAGGCTGTCGAGTGACGAGAGTGACGCCGGATACGCCCACGACTCCGACGCGGCGGCGAGCGCTTCCGCCTCGTACTCGGGCGCGTCGGGCTGGTCGGGTGCATGCTCGGACGACGCCACCGCACGACGTGCGAACGCGGAGAAGAACTCTCTCGCGGAGGGGCCCGTGCTGAGAGGCTCCGGTTCGACCATCGGTGCGGCCGGTGCCGCAGCGGCGGCAACCGGCGCCGCCATCGACGCCCGCGCGGGCGGCGTGCTGAGCGCGAGGTCGTCGAACGAGACCTCCGACAGCATCGCATTCGCCGGCGGATATTCGATCGTCTCCGCGGTTCCCTCCGCGGGGATCTCGAAGCCCATCGAGTCGCGCGCCGCGGTCTGCTGTGCGAGCGATGCGAGCTTCGCCTGCAGTTCCTCGTCCGTCGGATCCTGCGCGACGAGCTTGCGATACACCTCGATCGCCTCGCCCGTGAAGCCCTGTTCCAGGTACAGCTCGGCCATCGTCTCCGTGACGATCGCGGGCTCCGACGCCGCCGCTCCGATCAGGTCCATCGCATCGCCGAACGCATTCCCCACCTCGAACTCCATCGGCTCGAAGTCGCTGAGTGGCGTGACCTCGGTGCTGAACTCTGCAAGCTCGAGCCCCGCCATCGGCGCGATGTCGGGTGACTTCGGCACGCTCGGCGCTTCCACCGGCATGTCGCTGAAATCGAAGTTGATGTCGAGCAGCGAGGCGCGGTGCTGGGCTTTGGGCAGCGTCCGCGGACGTGCCGAGACCTCCACCGTCTTCGCCGACGCGACCGATGGCGGCGTCATCTCCACCGTGCGGCCATCGTGCGTGCTCGGGCGCGACTGGCTCTCGCCCATGTCGAGGAACACCGGCTCGTCGGCTTTCTTCGGCGGTGCGGTCGTCGGTCCACCGACCTCGTCGAGCAGCGCCTGCACTTCCTCATTGCGGCGGTCGTACTCGAGGACGCGCTCGTACCACCTGCGGGCGTCGGCGTTGTCCCCGCCGAGCCGGGCGATGTCGCCGAGGTGGCGCAGCGCGATGAGGTTCTCGGGATCGAGCTCGAGCGCCGCCGCGAAGGGGACGCGCGCCTCCGCATGCTGCCCGGACTCGAACAACGTCTGACCGTAGACGATCAGGCCATTCATGTTCCCCGGCTGCTCGCCCAGATGCTTCTGGCAGAGCAATAGTGCGCGGTCGAGGAACCCGCCCTTGCGATACTCGTTCGCCAGCGGCGCGAAGAATCGCCGCGGGTTCTCGTGGTAGCGCTTTCGTAGCTCTTCAACGCGAGTGGAGTCGGCCATCCGGCGAGTGCTCGGGAAAGAAAAAGAGGGATCCGACGGGCAGACCCCGCTGAGTGCGAAGATACCACACCGTCGGAGGGAGCGTCAATCGGAACGATGCTTGTCGCTTGATTTTAGCTTGCGGCGGCGGGTACTTTTCAGGGTTCCGGTATCGCCGAGATGGCGCTTCCTACCTCACCGTCTGCTCCCAAGGTTCGCTGTGCTGTCATCGATGCGTGGTCTTGCGAAATACATCTGGTTCTTCCTCTTGGCCGCCTTCGTCGGCGGTTTCCTGCTCGCCGACATGTCCGGTCTCATCGGGCAAGCACCGGTCACCACCTCCACGGTGGTGGCGAAGGTGAACGGCGAAGAGATCCCCTACCTCGCCTGGGAGAACCTGGCCCGTTCGCTCTCCCAGCAGCGGGAACAGCAGTCGGGGCGCGCGCTCAATCTCGACGAACGCCTCGCAGTTGAGAACCAGGCGTTCGACCAGTTGGTCTCCGAGCTCCTCCTGCAACAGGAATACGAGAAGCGTGGCATCCGCGTCACGGACCAGGAGATCATCGATGCCGCGCGATTCTCGCCACCGCCGCAGTTCTACTCGACGCCCGAGCTGCAGACGGACGGCCGATTCGACCCCGTGAAGTACGAGCGCTTCCTGAAGTCGCCGGTCGCGCGCCAGCAGGGCCTGCTCGCGCAGCTCGAGGGGTTCTACCGCTCGGAGCTGCCCCGTACCAAGCTCTTCTCGCAGCTCGTGGCCGACGCGTGGGTGAGCGACGCACGACTGCTGCAGGACTTCAAGGACCAGCGCGATTCCGCGCGCGTGAGCTACGTGGCCCTGCGCCCGACGCCGGAGCAGGTGCAGGCCGCCGACGTGACGGACGCCGAGACCCGGAAGTACTACGAGGATTATAAAGGTCGTTGGGAGGCCCCGGGGCGCGCTGTCGTCTCCCTGATCGGACTCAATCGCATTCCCTCAGCCGCAGACACCGCGGCGACGGTCGCGCGCCTCAGCGTGCTCCGTGCCGACATCGTCGAGGGACGCACGACGTTCGAGGACGCGGCCCGCCGCGTCTCCGAGGACACGATCTCCGGCCCGGAAGGCGGCGACCTTGGTCGTGGCCCGCGCGGTCGCTTCGTGCCCGACTTCGAGACCACCGCCTTCGCGCTGCGTCCGGGTCAGGTCTCCGAACCCGTGAAGTCGTCGTTCGGCTGGCACCTGATCAAGGCAACCGAGCGCAAGGGCGACACGCTCGCGCTGCGCCACATCCTCGTGGCAGTGAAGCAGGGTGACTCCGCCGTGACCGAGACCGACCGCCGCGCCGACCGCCTGGCCGTGCTGGCCGCCGGTGCGACGGAGCGCGCGACGTTCGACAGCGCCGCCAGCGAGCTCCGACTTCCCGTGACGCAGGTCTCGCTCGCCGAGGGCCAGACGGCCACGTACCTCGGGCGCCAGGTCGGCGGCATCAGCGGCTGGACCTTCGGCGGAGCGGGCGTCGGTACGACCAGCGACCTCATCGACGACGAGAACGGCTACTACCTGGTGCGGCTGGATTCGCTCACGCCAGGCGGCCCCCAGCCGCTCAGCGTGGTGCAGGCTGACATCGTGGCCGCCCTCAAGGAGCGAAAGGCCGTGGAAGCCCTCGTGCCGCAGGGCGAGGCCCTCCTCGCCGACGCGAAGGCCACCTCACTCGAAGCCACCGCGCTGAAGGCGAGCCTGACCGTCGAGAAGGCCGGCCCCTTCAACCGCCTCGGATTCGTGCAGGGCCTCGGCTTCTATAACGAAGCCGTCGGCGCCGCCTTCGGTCTCCCGGTCGGCACGCCCGGCCTGGTGAAGACGAACGACGGCGTGTTCGTCCTCCGCCCCGACTCCCGCACGGAAGTGTCGGTGGAAGCCTTCGAAGCCCAGAAGGCCACCCAGCGCGCCCAGACCCTCAACGCGCTGCGCGAGGCAAAGGTGAAGGGATTCCTCGAACAGCTCCGCCGGCACGCGAAGATCGATGACCGGCGACAGACGATCAATGCGGCGCTGCGCAGGCAGGTTGTTGAGTAGCAGGTGGAAGGTGGAAGGTACAAGGTAGAGACAGAGGCGGGGGCCGAGATCAATGATCTCGGCCCCCGCGCTGTTTCCATCTCTCGCATCCCGCATTCAAACACCTTCCACCTTCAACCTTCCACCTTCAACCTCTCAGAGCAGCCTCTTCGGCTCCTTCGCCACCGAATCATCATGTGCCACCGGTGCGCGCTCGCGGTCGGCGGGCGGCAGGCTGTTCTGGTCCACGGGCTCGTTGATCTCGCGCTGGATCTCGTTCATGCCCTTCTTGAATTCCTTGATCGACTTGCCGAAAGAACCGGCGATCTCAGGTATGCGCTTCGCGCCGAACAGCAGCAGGACGACGACAAGGCCGAGAAACAGTTCCGTGGGTCCGAAACCTAACATTGCTACCTCCTTAGAACATCGAACGCGCGATGAGATAGGCTGCCAGGACCCCGACAAGACTCAGCAACGAGACGTCGAGGGCGATTGGTCCTATACCAATAGTAACGATGACGAGGTCCAGCGTCAGGGGACCCATCGATGGCGTCACCCCGGTCGTCAGGAACTCTTTCACTGCTCCCGAGGGGAGGAACCTGCGGCTGAGGACGGTGAGGACGCCTCCCCCCACGAACCCGACACCGAGCACCAACGCGTGGAAACCGGGATTGTGCTTCGCGGAGCCCTTCAACGCCATGTGTTGTCCACTCAGGACCGCCTGTCCATAACATACCCCAGAGCATCCACCAGGGATTGGCGGACCTCGCTGGCGGGGAGCGTCTGCAGGGCGGCCTCGGCCTCCTGCGCGAACTCCTCGCCCTTCCGGCGCGCGTACTCGAGACCGCCGCATTCCGTCACAATTCCGACGACCTCGGCGATGGCGACGTCACCCGGCGTCGGATCATTGAACAGCGCGTCCACCTGCTTGCGCTGCGCCTTCGACAGCTGCGACATCGCCGAGATGAGCGGCAGCGTGACCTTGTGCTCCTTGAGGTCGTTGCCGCTGGGCTTCCCCGTCACCGCTTCCTGCTCGGTGTAATCGAGCAGGTCGTCGGCGATCTGAAACGCCATGCCGAGCCGCTCACCGAAACGGCGCATCGGTGCACGAAAATGCCGCGCGCCGGCCAGCGCACCCATCTCGCACGCCGCTCCGACGAGCGACGCGGTCTTCGCGCGGATCAGCGCGTAGTAGTCGGTCTCGGTGAAGTGCAGCGCGTCGAACGACGCGAGCTGGCGCAGTTCACCGAGCGTCATCTCGTTGGAGGCATGCGTGAACACGCGCAGTGGCTCCATGTCTCCGAGCCGCACGAGTTCCGCGATCGCCTTCGAGAAGAGGAAGTCGCCCATGAGCACGGCGACCTGGTGGCTGAACAGCGCGTTGATGGTCGGCTGTCCGCGGCGCAGCACCGAGTGGTCCACCGAGTCGTCATGCACGACGCTCGTGAGGTGCACGAGCTCGGCAACCGCGGCGAGCGAGACCGCACGGTCCTCGGGCGCGCCCTCGACCTGCGAGGCGAGCAGCAGCAGCGTCGGCCGGAAGAGCTTGCCGCGCATCCCGCGCAGGTGGAGGTTCGCCGCCTGCACGATGGCGACGTCGGCCTGCACGATGCGCCAGATCTCCTCCGGCACCAGGTCGAGGCGATCGCGCACGGGCGCCTGGATCTCGAGCAGCGCCGGGGCGACCGGCGTCCGCACGTTCATGTCGATCGTCACGAGAGTTGCCGCTCCACGGTCTGCAGTCGGTCGGTCACGTCGCGGAACCGGATGTCCACCGCGAACACACGCTGATAGTAACGATGCGCCTCGGCGAAGTGCTTGAGCTCCTCGGCGATCGTACCGAGCAGATACAGCACGCCAATGAGCGAGTCGTCATCGAACCCGGGCTCCGCGAGCGCGCGCTGCAGGATGGTCGCGGCGACCGGCAGCTGGCCCTTCTCCACGAAGCAGTGGCCGAGCGCCTCGAACGCGCGCGCCCGGTTGCTCGTGCCGCGCAGCACCACCTGGAACTCGGAGACCGCCTCGTCGAGCAGCCCCATCTCCTTGTAGGCGACGCCGAGGTCGTAGTGCGCCTCGTGATCCTCATCGTCGACGTTCGCCGAGACGCCCTGCTTGAACTTGCGCAGCATGTCGTCGAAGTCGGCCTTTTCGTCGCCGGTGGGCTCCTGCTCCGCCACCACCATGCGCGTGCTCTTGGGCTCCTCGTCCTCGCGCAGCCAGTCGCCGAGGGAGACGAAGCCGTCGTCGTCGTCGACCTTCTTCTTCTTCGGCGCCGGCTTCGCGGCCGCCACGGGCGCGTGCTTTGCCGACGCGATCGAACGGCGTGGCGCCGGCGCCGGCTCGGGAATGGGCGCGTCGATGATCGTCTCGAGCGCGGCCTGCGCGCGGAGATCATCGGGCGCGATCTCGAGTACGCGCTGGTACACGACACGCGCCTTCGGACCCTGGCCATCGATCAGCAGCGCATCGGCGAGTTCGACGTATGCCTCGGCGAGCCGACGGCGATCGTTGGCGCGGAAGGCGAATTCGACGCGCTTCTGGTGATAGCGGATCACCTTCGGCGCGAGCCGCACGATCTCTTCGGCGATGGAGGCTGCGGTATCGAGATCGCCCGCGCGCTCATACCCGGCGAGTGACAACTCGAGCTCGGCGATACCCTCGTCGCGCTGGCCGTCGTCGAGCAGCGCTTCCGCGTACTGACGGCGGAGACCGGAGTCGTCCGGCGAGTCCTCGAGCTGATCGCGCAGCGAATCGACCGAGACGGCGAGGACGGTGGAGGTCTCGCGCGCCGGCGGTGCCTCTGCTTCGGGTTCGAAGTCACCGAACTCCGGCTCCTCCTCGATGAACGGGAGCGAATGCACGCCCTCGCTCGACTCGATCTGCAGCAGGTCGAAGCCCGCTGGCACGGAGGACGGACGCGTCAGCGGTTCCGCGTCGCCGAAGGATCCGAAGTCGGAGGTCTCGAATTCGAGGAAGCCAGTCTCTGCTGGCTCGTCGAGCAGCTGCTGCGGGTGGTCGGGCACCTCGAGCATCGGCAGTCCAGCGGACGGGTCATCGAGGATCGTGAGTTCAGCCGGCGGGTCGTCGAGGATCGTGAGTTCAGCCGGCAGGTCGTCGAGGATCGTGAGTTCAGCCGGCAGGTCATCGAGGATCGTGAGTGCAGCCGGTATGTCATCGAGGATCGTGATATCGGCCGATGTCGGTTCGATATCCGGGATGTCGGTCAGCATCCGCAGGTCACCGACCGCGTCCGTGCTGCCGGTGTCGAAGGCGGTGGCCTCGAGTCCGAGCAGCGTCTTGCTGACGGCGGGCGTCTCGATCGGCGGCGCCGCCTTGGGTGCGATCGACGCCGTCTTGGGTGCGATCGGCGCCGCCGACGCCTTGATCCCCAGGTCGAGGATCTCGAGTCGGTCGACAGCCTTCACGGCCGGGCGCAGATCCGCCGGCATGCCCGCGCTCTTGCGCGGGCGCGGCGGCGGTGCGGCATCGAGGTCGAGGAAGACGAGACCGCCATGCTTCGACGCCGATACGCCGCTGCCCGCGCGCGGTTCCACCGCAGGATCGATCGCCTGCATCTTCGCGACGAGTTCCTGCGCGTCGTCCTCGCGTCCGTCGTCCAGGCGTCGCGCGTACGCGATCTGCAGTTGGTCGACCGCTTCGTCCTTGCGGCCGGCCTTCACGAGCTGCTCGGCGAGCAGGATGCGCACGTCGTCCTGGTCGGGCACGAGATCCGCGAATTCCTTCAGCGCACGGAAGGCCTCGTTGAGGTTCCCCGACTTCTGCATGCGACCGGCGTACTCGAGGAAGTTCTGGCGCGCATCCGCCCTGAACCCCTTTTCCGCGCTGATCTTGCCGAGCTTGTAGTAGATGACCGCACGTCCCGGCGACTGGCGCAGGATCTTGTTGCAGAGCGCGATCGCCGGATTGAAGAAGCCGCCGTCGGCGTAGTGATCGACGGCGCGCTCCCAGACGGTGACGGCTTCCGGGAGATTGCCGGCCTTGTGCAGCAGGTCGCCGACGCGATTGTAGAGCGGGATGTCGATGGGGTCCTCTTCCCCGCTCTCATAGAGCTCGATCATCTCGCGATATACCGCGAGGGCCTTGTCCGCCTGCTTCTTGGCCTCGAAGTCGGCCGCTTTCTTCTTGAGTTTCAGGATGTCGGCCATCCAGCAAAGATACCCGCCGAACCCTCAGCGTGACAAGCGTTTGGAGGGCTGGTTGGAGGGCTGGCCGCCCACCCACGTGCCCACGCAGCGATTGTCCCCGTACCAATAGGGGATCTCGCGATGATCGCGGACATCGAACAGGGCGATATCCGCGCTGAAGTACGGGGCCAGTTGCCCCACTTCCCCGGCGAGACCCAGCGCGGCGGCTCCGTTCACGGTCGCCGCGACGAAAGCCTCGGCGGCGCTCAGCTTGAGCTGGCTGATCCCGAGCGTGAGCACGAGGGGGAAATTGACGGTGGGGCTCGTGCCCGGGTTGAAGTCCGAGGCCAGCGCGACGGGCACCCCGGCCTCGATCAGCGCACGGGCGGGCGCCTGTTTCGGTCGCCCCAGGAAGAGCATCGTGCCCGGCAGGAGGGTGGCGACGGTCCCCGACTGCGCGAGCGCGGCGATGCCCTGCTCGGAGATCGCGGCCAGATGATCGGCCGACGTCGCGCCGAGCTCGGCGGCGAGTTCGGCGGCCGCGCCGTTCTCGAGTTCGTCGGCGTGCAGCTTGAGCGCGAGGCCGTGGTCGCGCGCCGCCGTCAGGATCCGTCGCGTCTCGTCTCGCGTGTAGACGCCCGGCTCGCAGAACACATCGCAGAAACGCGCGAGTCCTTCGCGCGCGACGGCGGGGATCATCTCACCCGTGACGAGCGCGATGTACTGCGCGCGCGTGCGCGGCGCCTCGCGGAACTCGAGCGGCACCTCGTGCGCGCCGAGGAAGGTCGGCACGAGACGGAGCGGAACGCGACGTTCGGCGGCCAGGCGGCGCACCACGCGCAACGTGGCGAGTTCGCTCTCGAGCGAGAGTCCATAGCCCGACTTCACCTCGACGGTCGTGGTGCCGTGCGCCGCGAGGCGATGCAGGCGCGCGGCGGCGAGTTCGAGCAGTTCATCCTCGCTGCGTGTGCGCAGGTCGCGCACAGAGGCGTGGATGCCGCCGCCGCGCGTCGCGATCTCGAGGTACCCGACGCCGGCGGCGCGCATCTCCTGTTCCTCGTAGCGCGCGCGTCCGAAGATCGCGTGCGTGTGCGAGTCGACGAATCCCGGCGTGAGCACACCCTGCGCGCAGTCCACGATCTCGGCCGAGCGATACGCCCGGCGCAGCTCCGCGTCCGCGGCGACGGCAATGACGCAGCCCCTCTCGATGTCCACCGCGACGCCGACGCCGTGGCGCACGCCGGCGTCGTTCATCGCCGCGCCGCGCCGCGCGGCCGCCGGTCCCTCGCAGGTGACGACCTCCGACGCATTCACGAAGAGACGCGCCGGCACGTCGCGGCGTGTGGGACGCGCGGCGGTGCGCTCATCGGCGCGCGCAGGCGCGCTCACGCGGGCGGCGCTCACGCGGATGCCACGAGGTCGAGGAACCTGTTCGGCCGCAGCGGCGCCTGCGCCTCGCCGCGACAGGCATAGAAGCAGAGGTCGCACTTGATGGGCTGGTAGCCCTCGTACGTGCTCCAGTGGCCATCGGCCGGGAAATCGGGGCAGCGCCTGATCTGGCCGTAGGGATCGATGTGCACCGTGTCCTGCCCCGAGAGGCAGGGCTCCGTCATCTCGCCGCGCAGATGGCGCGGGATGTTCGCGAGGTAGTGGTCGGAGTTGCTGATGATGCCGCGCCGGCGGCGCTTGAAGGCGAGCAGTTCCTTCACGAGCGCATCGACCTTCGTGAGATGCTCGGCGCGCAGCAGGTGCGTCTTGTTGCCATTCTTCGAGTCGGTGTACACGCTGATGTTCACGCCGACACGCATCTTCTCCGCCTCGAGCACGAGCGGCATGATGTCGTCGATGTTGTCGTCCTTGATGACCGTGTTGAAGCGCACGGTCATGCCGTCGGCGCGGATGGCGGCGGCGTTGGTGAGGATCTTCTGCGCGAGCCCCGGGATGCCGCGCGCACGGTCATGGCGTTCGTCGAGATAGTCGAGCGAGACGCTGAACTGGCCGACCCCCGCGTCCCAGAGCGAACGCGCGCGCTCGAGGGTGAGCATCGCGCCGTGCGTGATCAGCGTCGTGTACTTGGTACTGATCGCGCGGTCCACAGCACCGACCATCTGCTCGAGATCCTTGCGCAGCAGCGGCTCGCCGCCGGTCCAGGTGATGAGCATCGGATCGAACGCCTTGGCCGCGTCGACGAACGAATCGAGCTCCTTCGACTTGAGCGCGGGATCCGTCTTCCAGTAATCGCAGAAACCGCAGCTCGCGTTGCAGCGCATGGTCACCTCGAAGTGTACGAGGACCGGGCGTCGCAGGAGGCGCAGCTTGGCGTACTTGTACGAGAACGGTACGAGGTGCCACGGCGAGAACTTCCGGCTCAGCATCAGCGCTGCATCGGGAGGGTGATACCCTGTGCGCGCGCGGTGTCCTGCGCGATCCCATAGCCGGCATCCGCATGACGCGCGACGCCGATGCCCGGATCGTTCGTGAGCACGCGCTCGAGGCGCTCGCGCATCTCCGGCGTGCCGTCGGCGACGATCACCTGCCCCGCATGCAGCGAGTTGCCGATGCCGACGCCGCCGCCATGATGAAAGCTCACCCAGCTCGCGCCGCTCGCCACGTTGAGCAGCGCGTTGAGGATCGCCCAGTCGGCGACGGCATCGGTGCCGTCCTTCATCCCTTCCGTCTCGCGGAACGGCGATGCGACGCTGCCGGTGTCAAGGTGATCGCGTCCGATGACGATCGGCGCCTTGAGCTCGCCACTCGCGACGAGATCATTGAGCGCGACGCCGAACTTCGCGCGGTCGCCCTGTCCGAGCCAGCAGATGCGCGCGGGGAGTCCCTGGAAGTGGATGCGCTCGCGCGCCATCGTGATCCAGCGCCTGAGATGCTCGTCATGCGGGAACATCTCGAGCACGAGGGCATCGGTGCGCGCGATGTCGGCTGGATCGCCGGAGAGCGCCGCCCAGCGGAACGGTCCCTTCCCCTCGCAGAAGAGCGGCCTGATGTACTCGGGCACGAAGCCGGGGATCTTGAACGCATCCTCGAGCCCCGCGTCCATCGCCACCGTGCGGATGTTGTTGCCGTAGTCGAACGCGATCGCGCCCGCGTCCTGCATCATGCGCATCGCGCGCACATGCCCGACGACGCTCGCGGTGGACTGCTCCACGTACCGCGTCGGGTCGGTCTCCCGCAGCACCGCCGCCTGGGCGAGCGACATCCCCGCGGGGATGTATCCGGTGAGCATGTCGTGCGCGGAGGTCTGGTCGGTGACGACGTCGGGGATGATCCCGCGCTCGACCATGCGAGGCAGTACCTCCGCGGCGTTGCCGACGAGCCCCACGGAGAGACCGCGCTTCGCGGCCTTCGCCTCGTTGACCCACGCGAGGGCTTCGTCGAGATCCGTCGTCATGCGATCGCAGTAGCCGGTCTCGATGCGCTTCGCGATGCGGCTCGGGTCGACCTCGATGCC
>JANOTV010000294.1:0-16341 GCA_031416495.1 Gemmatimonadota bacterium | reverse complement strand
CGGTGGCGGCGGCGGTGGCGCTGCGGCGCGCGGCGAAGCGGCCGACAAGCTGATGGCAACGCTCAACGATCCCGCCAAGCGCGACCCGCGGGCGTTTGTGATCTCCGCGAACCAGGCGGACTTCCCGACGGCGGTGAAGTTCATCGTCGCGCTACAGAAGGCCGGCATCGACGTGCACCGTGCGACCGGCGGTTTCACTGCGGCTGGCAAGCAGTATCCCGCCGGCTCGTACGTCGTGAAGACGGCGCAGTCGTTCGGCGCACATGTGCTCGACATGTTCGAACCGCAGGATCATCCGAACGACTTCCGCGTGCCGGGTGGCGCACCGACGCCGCCGTACGACAACGCCGGCTGGACGCTCGCGATGCAGATGGGCGTGGCGTTCGACCGCGTGCTCGACAACGTGACGGGGCCGCTCGAGAAGATCGCGCCGCTCAACCGTGTGAAACCGGCCGCGGGCACTGTGGCGAGCGGCGGATCGCTCGCGCTCTCCGGCGCGACGAACGATGCGTTCATCGTGGTGAACCGTCTGCTCAAGGCCGGCGCGAGCGTCTCGCGCAAGACCGACGGCACGTGGATCATCACCAACAACTCCACGAGCAAGCCGATCATCGATCGCGCCGCGCGTGAGCTTGGCCTCTCGTTCACCGCGGGCAACGCCAGCGGCGTGACACCGGTCAAGACGATGCGCGTCGGTCTATGGGATCGCTTCGGCGGCTCGATGCCCTCCGGCTGGACGCGGTGGCTGCTCGAGCAGCACGAGTTCCCGTTCTCGGTCGTGTATCCGCAGGAGCTGGACGCGGGCAATCTGAACGCGAAGTACGACGCGCTGATCTTCGTTGACGGTGCGATCCCGCAGAAGCGCTCCGGCACCGCGGTAGAGGACCGCACGGGCGGATTCGGTGGTGGCGCGGCGCCGGACCACTCGGCGCTCCCCGCCGAGTGGCACGACAAGACCGGCAACGTGACGCAGGACCAGACGATCCCGCAGTTGAAGCGCTTCGTCGAGAACGGCGGCATGCTGATCTCGATCGGCAGCTCGACGAACATCGCCGAGCATCTTGACCTGCCGGTGCGCGATCACCTGGTGGAGCGCACGCCGGAAGGCGCGGACCGTGCGCTCAGCAACGCGAAGTTCTATGTGCCGGGTTCGCTGCTCGAGGTTGCGGTGGACAACACGCAGCCGGGCACCGTGGGCATGGGCAAGCGCGCCGTGGTGATGTTCGACAACAGCCCGACGTTCCGCCTGACGCCGGACGCGATGGCGAAGGGTGTGAAGCCCCTGATCTGGTTCGACAGCGCGACGCCGCTCGTGAGCGGCTGGGCGTGGGGGCAGAACTACCTGGACGGCGGCGTGGCCGCGGCCGATGTGAAGGTCGGGAAGGGCGTCGTGCGGTTGATCGGACCTGAGGCGTTGTTTAGGGCGCAGCCGGCGGGGACGTTCAAGCTGGTCTTCAATGGGTTGATCGGGGTGAACAATCCCGCGATGTAGGTGGGAGGGCGAACGTACGGCTAGCTTCTTTCGACCATGAGACGCCACTCGATAGCCGTGTTGTTCGCCGGACTGCTCCTCGTCGCGACCGGATACGCCGCCGCCCTGCTCTTCGACTCGACCGGAGCGCGTACCTTCGGTGCCTGGGCATTGGCGCTCGGGGCGTCGTTGGTCTTGTCGGCGATGCTCGCGCTTGCCGCCGTACGAGGTGGCGCGGTCCCCTGGGTGCTGGGCATGACCACAGTGCTCGTGTTCGTCGCGACGTTCGGCGGTCTGGCATTCGCTCTCGCGATGCCAGCGCCGACCATGAGCGGCCCGCTGCTCCTCGGCTTGCCACGGGTAACCGCCGTGATGCTGCTTGTGGCGGGACTTGTCCCGCTCGTCGCACTGCCGCTCGCATACGCCCGCGCTTTTCAGCAGCATGTGCTCAGTGAGGCGGATATCGCACGTATCAAGGCGGTGACCGATGCCTGATGGGCCGGTCATCGCGCTGCTCCAAACCGCCGCCATCCCCATCGTCCGCCAGCCGGTCATCATCGCCGTCGGCCTCGCGTACTTCCTCGCCTGCGCCGCGATCGGCTGGTGGGCCGCGCGACGCACGCACACGACTGAGGATTTCTTCGTTGCCGGCCGCAGCATCGGCCTCGTGCCCTTCGCACTCGCGGCGATGGCTGCCACGCTCTCTGGCTTCGCATTCATCGGCGGGCCGGGACTCGTCTATGCCATCGGCATGACGGCGGTGTTCATCATCCTTCCCGCTTCGATCACCAACACCGCCGGCGCCTGGGTGCTGGGCAAGCGCATGCGATTGCTCGGCGAAGTGCGGCGACTCGTGACGGTGCCCGACGCCATCGGCGCGCGCTACCGCTCTCCCTCCGCGCAGGGACTGAGCGCGGTCGCGATCCTTGTCGGCGTCGTTGGTTACATCGCCACCAACATACTCGCGCTTGGCTTCGTCGTCGACGCGCTCTTTGGCGTCGGGCTCGTGACCGGCATCTGGATCGGTACCGCGGTCACCCTCGCCTACTCGGCGAGCGGCGGCATCCTGGCGGGCATCTACACGGATGTCTTTCAGGGACTGCTGATGGCCATCGCGAGTTCGCTGGTCTTCGTCTTCGCCCTCGATTCCGGCGGCGGCCTCGCGGCCATCACGCGGACGCTGCAGGCGGCGGATCCCGCGTTCCTCGGGCCATGGGGCACGCGCGGCGCGATGGTGGCGCTCTCGTTCTTCTTCGTCTTCGCCGTCGGATCACTCGGCCAGCCGCACATCGCGCACAAGTACGACATGCTCAAGGATGCGCGGCGGCTGAAGTGGTATCCGGCCCTGATGACCATCTCGATGCTGCTTGCGCAACTACTCTTCGTGAGCGTCGGCATCGCGATGAAGGCGCTCGTCGTGAGCGGCAGCGTGGCGCCGCTGCCGCGAGCCGATGACGCGACGCCTCTCTTCCTGCTCTCGCATGTGCCGGTGTTCGTCGCCGCGCTCGTGTTCGCGGGTGTGGCGGCGGCGATCATGAGCACCGTGAACTCCCTCCTGAGCGTCGGAGCGGCGGCGATCACGCACGACCTGCCGAAGGCGTTCGGCTTGCTCGCCAAGGAAAACCGGAACCAGCTGCACAGCGGTCGGCTGTGGACCGTCGTGCTGAGCATCCTCGCCGCGATCCTCGCGCAGTCGAGCGGCACGCTCGTGGCATTCCTCGGCATCTTCGGCTACGGCCTCTTCGCCTGCACGCTCGTGCCCGCACTCGCCATCGGCCTGAACTGGGAAGGCGCCACGCGCGAGGGCGCGATCGCGAGCATCACACTCGGCCTCACGATGACTCTGGCCCTCGAGACCGCCGCGTGGCTCAGGCTCGTGAGCCTCCCCACCGGCGTCACGATCTCTGGCCTGACACTCGTGCTCTCGATGCTGACCTTTCTCGGAGTCTCATGGCTCACGAGAGCACGCGCTGCCGCTCAGCTCGACCCCGACGTGCGCATGGTGATGGAGACGTAGAAAGCAGTGAGGAAGTACGGAGGCAAGCACACCGAGCCACCTTCCACCTTCCACCTTCCACCTTTACCTGAGTAGCCCCTTAGCGATCGTCGCAAGCTGCATATTCGATGTCCCCTCATAGATCGCCCCGATCTTCGCATCGCGCCAGAACTTCTCCACCGGATAATCCTTGGTGTATCCGTATCCGCCGAAGAGCTCCACCGCGAGCGACGTCACACGCTCGGACACCTGTGACGAGAACAACTTCGCCATCGCACTGACCTGCGCGATGTCCTGTCCTGCATCCTTCATTCGCGCCGCGTTGTAGACGAGCAGTCGCGCCGCCTCGAGTTCCGTCGCCGCCTGCGCGAGCTGGAACTGGATGCCCTGGAATTCCGTCAGTGGCTTGCCGAACTGCGAGCGTTCCTTGAGATAGCCGATCGCCGCGTCGAGCGCGCCCTGCGCGTTGCCGATCATCTGCGCGCCGATGCCGATGCGTCCCTCGTTCAGCGTCTCGATCGCGATCTTGTAGCCCTGTCCCACCGGGCCGAGCACGTTGTTCGAGGGGACGAACAGATCCTCGAGGATGAGTTCAGTCGTGCTCGACGCACGGATGCCGAGCTTGTCCTCCTTCTTGCCGACAGACAGGCCCTTGCTGTCGCGCTCGACGAGGAATGCGGTGATGCCCTTGTAGCCCTTCGAGAAATCGACGTTGGCGAAGACGATGTAAAGGCCTGCCTCGGCGCCGTTCGTGATCCAGAGCTTGCGGCCAGTGAGCGTCCAGCCGCCATCGGTCGCGACGGCTCGCGTCTGCAGCGCGAATGCGTCCGAACCGCTCGCCGCTTCGGAAAGCGCATAAGCGCCGACCGTCTCCGTGCAGAGGCGCGGTATGAGGCGCTCGAGCTGTTCGGGCGTGCCGGCGGAGAGCAGCGGGTGCGCGACGAGCGTGTTCTGCACGTCCACCATGATCGCAGCGGCCGCGTCGACCTTGCTGATCTCCTCGACGGCCAGCGTCACCATCATCACCGAGCCGCCGGCGCCGCCATGTTCCTCGGGCACCTGGATGCCCATCAGGCCCATCTCGAAGTACGCCTTCACGAGCGCCGGATCGATCTTCCCGTCGCGCTCCATCGCGGCGACGCGCGGCTTCACCTCGCCCGCGGTGAACTCGGCGACGGCGTCACGGAATGCGGCTTCCTCGTCGGACAGCATCGTGAGCGGTGGACGCATGGCGGTGGCTAGCAGTTCGTCAGGCATCGATCTGTTGGTCGGGGGGATTCAAGCCCGGATCGCAGTGCTCCCCGGGGATGCCGAAAGATAAGGCGCCTCTCCGCGAACGTGAGGCGGTGTGAGGGAAGCGCCTTCATCGAACCGCCTCCGACGGTGGGAACGCTACAGGCTAGGTTCGATGATCTTGGAGTTCGGACGGGCGAAGTAGTAGCCCTGCAGGTAGTCGGCGCCGAGCGAAATGAGACAGCTCGCCTCCTCCTTGGTCTCGATGCCCTCGCTGATGACTGCCATCTTGAGGTCGGCGCAGAGGTTGTACATCGCCTGCACGACGCGCTGCTTGGTGGGGTGCTTGTCGATGCCCGTGACGAGCGAGCGATCAAGCTTCACGAACTCCGGTCCAAGCCGGGTGAAGCTCGCAAGGCCGGCATAGCCCGTGCCGAGGTCATCCACGGCGAGCCGGTACTTGAGACGGCGAAGATCGGCGACGATCAGCCCGATGTCGCCCATCTTGTCGAGCGATGCCCGCTCGGTGATCTCGAGGATCACGCGGTGCGAGTGCGGGGCAAGCGGAGACCCGGTTCCGTGCAGCGACTCGTCGAGCAGATTGGGCGGATGGACGTTCACGAACATGAGCAGGTCCTGCCTGATCTCCTTCGCACGGCGTGCGACGCCTGAATAGGTCGCGCGGGAGAGCTCCGGCTGGCGTCCGAGGAGACCAGCGGCGTCGAAGAAGACGCCGGGGTTCTTCATCTCCGGCTCATTCGACCGGACGAGGGCCTCGAATCCGATCGTCCGGCGCTGGCGCATCGAGACGATTGGCTGGAACACCATGAAGAGCTGCTGAATCCCGCGGGTGAGTGTGGCGTCGAGCTTCTCGCGGTCGTCAACGGGAAGGTTCGTCGCGTGCTGGAGCGCGAAAGCCTCTCGCTTGAGCCGCGCGAGGTCCGCCAGGAGCGACGCGCGAGTGATGGTCTCGATCAGCGTCTCGGGCGCGATCGGCTTGAGCAGGTAGCGATGTGCGCCGTACGTCATCGCCTCGAGTGCGGTGGCGAGCGACGGTCCTGCGGTCATCATCACGACCGGCGTGTCGAGGTCGCGCTCACGGATCGCGCGGAGCAGGTCGAGCCCGCTCATCCCTTCCATCAGGATGTCGGAGAGGATCACGCTGTACGTGTTGTCCTGCACCAACTCGAGCGCGCGGGCGCCGGAGGACGCGGAGTCCACCTTGAAGCCGGCCCGGTCGAGCAGGAGGGAGGTCGCGCGGAGGACGGCGGAGTCGTCGTCGACGACGAGGATTCGGCGGAGGCGGGTCTCAGGCATGGTTGTAGTATCGGCAAGCAACCCGGGTTTCGCACCCCACGCCCCAGTGTCTCAAGCTTCCCGGAATGTTCCCGGAGGGCCCGGAAGCTCACCTATCGTAGTTCAGCACCGGCGCCAGCCACCGCTCCATCGTCGCCATGTCCATCCCCTTCCGCGTCGCCAGCCCCGCCACCTGGTCCTTCTCGATCTTCCCCACGCCGAAGTACTGCGACTGCGGATGCGAGAAGTAGAACCCTGACACCGCCGACGCCGGCTGCATCGCGAAGCTTTCCGTAAGGTGCACGCCCACGTTCTTCTCCGCATCCAGCAGGTCGAACAGCGTCCGCTTCTCGGTGTGGTCCGGGCACGCCGGATACCCCGGCGCCGGTCGGATCCCGCGGTACTTCTCGCGGATCAGGTCCTGGTTGTCGAGATGCTCGTCCGGCGCATAACCCCACAGCTCGCGCCGCACGCGCTCGTGCATCGCTTCTGCGAACGCCTCGGCGAGACGGTCGGCGAGCGACTTCACCATGATCGATGAGTAGTCGTCGTTCGTGGCCTCGAACTCCTTCACCTTGATGTCGACCCCGATGCCGGTTGTCACCACGAACACTCCGAGCCAGTCCTGTAATCCGGTGGACTCCGGTGCGATGAAATCGGCGAGCGCGTAGTTCGGGCGCCCGTCGTTCTTCACCATCTGCTGGCGGATCGTGTGCACCGTCGCGAGCGGCTTGCCATCGGCGAAGAGCTTGATGTCCTCCGCGCCGTCGGAGTTCGCGCGGAAGAATCCGACGACCGCGCGCGCAGTCAGCCAGCGCTCGTCCACGATCTTCGTGAGCATCGCGCGCGCGTCGTCGTACACGGCTCGCGCCGCCTCGCCGACCTTCGCGTCGCTCAGGATCGCCGGATAGTGCCCCGCGAGTTCCCACGTCTGGAAGAACGGTGTCCAGTCGATCCGCTGCACGAGGTCGCTCAGCGGATACTCGTCGAACACACGCACGCCCTCGAAGCTCGGCTTCGGCGGTGGCGCGGACTTGCCGTTCCATTCGATCTTCGGCCGGTTGGCGCGCGCGGCCTCGAGCGGCTGGCGCTTCATGTCCTTCTGCCGCGCCGCGCGGGCCACGCGCACTTCCTCATACTCGGTGCGTGTGTCGGCGACGAATGCGTCGCGCAGGCCATCGCTCAGCAGGCTCCCCGCCACGCCCACGGCGCGCGAGGCGTCGAGCACATGGATCACCGGCCCCGAATAATTCGGCGCGACTTTCACCGCCGTGTGCACCTTGGAGGTCGTCGCGCCGCCGATCAGCAACGGCAGCGTCCAGCCCTCGCGCTCCATCTCGCTCGCCACGAACGCCATCTCCTCAAGCGACGGAGTGATCAGGCCCGAGAGACCGATGATGTCGACCTTCTCCTCGCGCGCCTTCTCGAGGATCTTCGCACAGGGCACCATCACGCCCATGTCGATGACTTCGTAGTTGTTGCACTGCAGCACGACGCCCACGATGTTCTTGCCGATGTCGTGCACGTCGCCCTTCACCGTCGCCATCAGCACCTTGCCCTTGGCGCGCTTGTCGGCAACCCGCTCCTTCTCGGCTTCGATGTAGGGAATGAGATGCGCGACGGCGCGCTTCATCACGCGCGCGGATTTCACGACCTGCGGCAGGAACATCTTGCCCGCGCCGAAGAGGTCACCGACCACGTTCATGCCGTCCATCAGCGGGCCTTCGATCACCTCGATGGGGCGGTCGAAGAGCTTGCGCGCCTCCTCGGTGTCGTCCACCACGAAGTCGGCGATGCCGTGCACGAGCGCATGCACGAGCCGCTCGTTCACCGGCGCCTCGCGCCAGGTGAGGTCGGCCTTCTTCACCTGCGCCATGCCCTTGGCGTCGCCGGCCACGGAGAGCAGCCGCTCGGTCGCGTCGGGACGGCGCGCGAGGATCACGTCCTCGACCCGCTCGCGCAGGTCGGGCGGGATGTCCTCGTAGAGCGTGAGCGCGCTGGCGTTCACGATGCCCATGTCCATGCCGGCCTTCACCGCATGGTAGAGGAACACCGAGTGGATGGCCTCGCGCATCGCGTTGTTGCCGCGGAACGAGAATGAGACGTTGCTCACGCCGCCCGAGATGCGCGCGTGCGGGCAGCGCTCCCGGATGATGCGCGTCGCCTCGATGAAGTCGAGCGCATAGCGGTCGTGCTCCTCGATGCCCGTCGCGACCGCGAAGATGTTCGGGTCGAAGATGATGTCTTCGGGCGGGAAGCCCAGCTGGCCGGTGAGGATCGCGTACGCACGCTCGCAAATGGAGACCTTCCGCGCGACAGTGTCAGCCTGGCCCCGCTCGTCGAACGCCATCACGATCACCGCGGCGCCGTAGCGGCGCACGAGCGTGGCCTGGCGCACGAACTCGGCCTCGCCCTCCTTGAGCGAGATGGAGTTCACCACGCTCTTGCCCTGCACGCAGCGCAACCCCGCCTCGATCACCTTCCACTTGGACGAGTCGATCATCACCGGCACCTTCGCGATCCCCGGCTCGGTGGCGACGAGGTTCAGGAACTTCGCCATCGCGGCTTCGGAGTCGAGCATGCCTTCATCGAAATTCACGTCGATGATCTGCGCGCCGGCGTCCACCTGCTGACGCGCGACTTCGAGCGCGGCGTCGTAGTTCTCCGCGAGGATCAACTCGGCGAACTTCTTCGAACCGGTGACGTTGGTGCGCTCGCCGACATTCACGAAGTTCGAGTCCGGCCCGATGACGAGCGGTTCAAGCCCGGAGAGTCGCAGGCGCTTCATCCCCTCCACATGCGGCGGGATCACGCGCGGCGTGAGGCCCTGCACCGATTCGGCGATCGCCTTGATGTGCGCCGGCGTCGTACCGCAGCAGCCACCGACCATGTTGACGAGCCCCGAGTCCGCGAACTCGCGCAGGATCGACGACGTGAACGATGGTGTCTCGTCGTAGCCGCCCATCTCGTTCGGCAGGCCCGCGTTCGGATGCACGGTCACGAGGCAATCGGCGACGCGCGAGAGTTCCTGCACGTACGCGCGGAGTTCCCTGGCGCCGAGTGCGCAGTTGAGGCCGACGCTGAACGGCTTGGCGTGCATCACCGAGTTCCAGAACGCCTCGGTGGTCTGGCCCGAGAGCGTGCGCCCCGATGCGTCGGTGATGGTGCCGGAGATCATCACCGGCACGCGCTCGCCGCGCTCGTCGAACACCTGCTCGACCGCGAAGATCGCCGCCTTCGCGTTGAGCGTGTCGAAGATCGTCTCGATCAGGATGATGTCGGCGCCGCCATCGAGCAGGCCATTGGTCGCCTCGACGTAGGAATCGACGAGCTCCATGAACGTCACGTTGCGCTTGCCGGCGTCGTTCACGTCGGGGGAGATGCTCGCCGTGCGATTGGTGGGACCAAGCACGCCGGCCACCCAGCGCGGACGCCCGTCGCGCGACTCCGCCTCGTCGCAGATGCGCCGCGCGAGTGCGGCGCCTTCGACGTTGAGTTCGCGCACGAGCGCTTCCATCCCGTAGTCGGCCATCGCGATCCGGGTGGAGTTGAAGGTGCTCGTCTCCACGATGTCGGCACCTGCCTCGACGTACGCGGCATGGATACCGCCGATGATGTCGGGCCGGGTGAGCACGAGCAGGTCGTTGTTGCCACGCAGGTCGCGGTCCCACTTCGCGAATCGCTCGCCGCGATAATCGGCTTCGCTGAGGCGGTGTTCCTGCACCATCGTGCCCATCGCACCATCGATGACGAGCAGGCGCTTCGCCGCTTCCTCATGAAGACGCGCGATGCGTTCGGCGCGCGTCATCATACCTTGTCCGCCGCGCGCGGGCGCATCCCCAGCACATGACAGATCGCGTACGTGAGGTCCGCGCGGTTGAGCGTATAGAAGTGGAACTCCGTCACGCCCACCTGCGCGAGCTGCTGGCACTGCTCCGCGGCGACCGTCGCGGCCACGAGCTTCCGTGTATCCGGATCGTTGTCGAGTCCCTCGAACATCCGCGCGAACGACGGTGGCACCGACGCGCCGGCGACCTTCGCGAACTTCACCATCTGCGTGAAGTTCGTGACCGGCATGATGCCCGGCACGATCGGCACCGTGATGCCGGCCTTGCGCGCCCGATCCACGAAACGGAGGAATACCCAGTTGTCGAAGAAGAACTGCGTGATCGCGCGCGTCGCGCCGGCGTCGATCTTCCGCTTGAGGTTGTCGAGGTCCGCTTCGGGCGATGCCGCCTCGGGATGCGTCTCGGGATACGCCGCGACCGAGAGTTCGAAGTCTCGGCGTTGACGGAGGCCTTCCACCAGTTCGGAAGCGTACGAGTACCCGCCGGGCGTGGGGAAGTACGCATCGCCGCCGGGGATGTCACCACGCAGCGCGACCAGGTGTCGCACGCCGGAGTTCCAGTAGTCGTCGGCGACGGCGTTGATCTCTTCACGCGTCGCGGCGACGCAGGTGAGATGCGCTGCGGGGACCAGCGAAGTCTCGGCGATCAGCCGCCGCACCGTGTTGTGCGTGCGCTCGCGCGTGGAGCCGCCGGCGCCGTAGGTGACCGACACGAAGCGCGGTGCGTACGGGGCGAGCCGGGTGATCGATTTCCAGAGCGTCTCTTCCATCTCCGCCGTCTTGGGCGGGAAGAATTCAAACGACACCTGGAACGGGACGGGGACGACGAGCGAGCTCATACCACTGGTCCTGAAAGCACGAAGGCCCGGAGCGTCGAGGGGGGCACCGGGCCGGCGCTTTAGCTGAGTGTTTAACGTGGCCGCAAGTTGCCTCGAAATCGCCACGGGATCGGTTGTGCATCCATTCTATCATCCGGATGAACGGATGGCAAGTCCTGCGACCCCGATGCGGAGCCCGGACGAAGGACTCACCCGCTCAGAGCACCCGGGCGATGATCGCCTGCAGGATGTCCAGCAGGAACCACGCGACCAGCGGCGTGATGTCGATGGGCCCGAGACGTGGCATCACGCCGCGCAGCGGTGCGAGGAACCACTCCGTGAGGCCGATCACCACGCGGCCGATCGCCGAGTAGGTGCCGCCCACCCAGCTCATGACGACGCGCACGATGATGGCGGTCTTGAGCACCACGAACGTCCACAGGATGAGCAGGCGCACGATGCCGAGCGGCCCCTGCGTGAACGAGAAGTGCACGCTGATGATCGAGTCGCGCACGAAGCCGAGGAGCGCGAGCAGTGCGAGGCCGGCGAGCGCGACCGCTGCGAGCGCCCACCAGGGCGCGCTGGCCGGCATGCCGCCGGCTCGCACCACTCGGCGCTCGACCGGGATGATCAGCGGGTCGGCGATGCGGCGCGTGACCCGTGCGACGGAACCGAACGGATTGATGCGGCGCGTCCGCACCGCCCAGGCGAGCACGCAGACGACTGCGGTGACGGCGATGATCCCGAACACCACTGGTCGTGCGACGCGCACCACCAGGTCGAACGCCGCGACGATCGATTCCATCAGCCGGTTCCCTTGCGCGTGAGAATGAGCTTGATGATACCCGGCAGTCCACGCAGTCGCTCACCGACTGATGCGCCATGCGCGAAGCGGCCGAAGTCATCGAGCAGCTCTCGGTGTCGCGCGCCGTAGCGGAACCACCAGGGCTGATGCCAGGTCGCGAACCAGTCGTCGACGATGGGCGTGCTCTGCACGCAGGCCTCGAGTCCGGCGATGCCGTGCAGCGCGCCAAGTCCGCTCGACTTCACGCCGCCGTACGGGACATCGGGCATGCCGACCACCGACGTCGCGTCGTTGATGAGGACCGTTCCCGCCTCGAGCCTTCTCGCGACGCGCAACCCGCGTGCACGGTCGCGCGTCCAGACGCTCGCAGAGAGGCCGAACTCGGAATCGTTCGCCAGGCGGATCGCTTCGTCGGCGTCCGCGACCTTCACCACGGGGAGGAGCGGACCGAAGGTCTCCTCGGTCATCACGCGCATGGAGCTGTCCACGTCGGTGAGGAGCGTGGGCGAGAAGAACCGCGGCGATCTGGCATGCACTCCCGCGGTTGCCGCGACACGAGCGCCTCTCGCAATCGCATCATCGAGCTGCGCCGCGAGCTGCTCCCGAGCCCGCGCGTGGATCATCGGTCCGACTTCAGAATCGGCGTGCTCGCCCTCTCCCACACGCAGCGACTGGATGGAACGCGACAGCGCGGCGACGAACGCGTCATACGCCGGCGCCTCGACGAACACGCGCTTGGGGGCCACGCAGGTCTGGCCCGCATTCGCGAAGCGCGTCCATGTGAGGCCATCGGCGGCGTGCTGCACGTCGGCGTCGGCGAGCACGATCGCGGCGTCGCTGCCGCCCAGTTCAAGAGAGCAGGGAATCAGCTGGTCGGCGCAGGCGACGGCGATCTTTCGGCCGGTGTTCACGCTGCCCGTGAAGATCACCTTGTCGACGCCGGCGCGAACGAGCGCCGCGCCCACCTCACCGTCACCCTGCACGATCTGCAGCACACCGTCCGGAAGACCCGCCTCCCGGAAGAGCCCTTCGAGCACCCCCGCCGATTCCGGAGTGAGCTCACTTGGCTTGAGCACCACCGAATTGCCGCAGGCGAGTGCTGGAAGCACGCAGGCCGTCGGCAGGAAGAAGGGGTAATTCCACGGAGAGATCACGCCCACAACGCCGAGGGGCTTTCGCTCGATGCGCACACGCTTCCGCCAGAAGAGCAGTCCGTCCACGCGCCGCCAGCGCGACCGCAGGAAGCGCGGCGCGGCGGCCGCTGTCCAGCGCGCGAAGTCGAGCGCCACGAGCACGTCCACGCCCAACGCATCCGTGAGCGGCTTGCCGCTCTCGTGGGTGATGATGCCGGCGACTTCGTGGCGGCGGCTCCAAAGTGCTCGGCGGAACCGCTTGAGCACGGCAGCCCGTTCCAGGGGCGACTTGGCGGCCCAAACGGGCTGCGCCGCCCTCGCCCGGGCAATCGCCGCGTGCACGGCCACGTTCGGGGCGAGTTCAGGAGCCAGCGGGGCGGCCGATGTCAGGGGCTGTTGAGCCATATGTCCTGAAATGTGACACGTGCCCCTCTGCACGGGTACTGCAAGGCGTGAAGGCCGAGGCTGTGCCTGCTCTCGGTGGTCAGGTGACACCGTGGCGCGGCGGTGAGGCAAACGGGTATGCTCCCCGCACCTCACTTATGACTGATTCCCTGCCCGGCAGTTCCATTGATCCGACCCTTCCCCTGCGCGCAAAAGCGGGGGACAGGCAGGCGTTCGCGCAGTTGGTGGACGCGCTGTATCCGCGGTCGCTTCGGTTCGCCCTCCACATGGTGGGGAATCGCGAGGACGCGGAAGAGGCGGTGCAGGACACGTTCGTGAGGGTGTATCACAGTTTGGGGCGGTTCAGGGACGATGCACGGTTCGAGCCATGGCTTTTTCGTATCCTGGCGAACCGGTGCAGGTCGCTGATCGTGAAGCGCAACCGGCACAGCGCCATGATCCAGTACGGAGAGGTACCGGACCGGGCCCAGGCGGTGACCAATGAAGACGACAGGGATTGGACCGAGGAGGTGTACCGGATCCTCGCGACCCTGCCGACAGAACAGCGGGAGGCTTTCCTGCTGCGACATGTGGAAGACATGGCGTACGAGGACATCGCTGCGGTGACGGGCGTCGGACTCAGTGCGCTTCGAATGCGGGTGAAACGCGCATGCGATGTGCTGCGAGCGCGACTTTCCGAGGTGATACGAGATGAGTGATGCAATGAACGATGACGAGCTGATCGGCCGAGTGCGCGAGACGCTGCGAAGTGCGCCGGCTGCAGAGCCGGACCCTCGTGCGGTGGCCCGTGTGCTCGCGACGGTCTGGGCATCGCCCGCGCCTTCGTCGTGGCGGCGGATGCTCGATTCATGGCGGCTGCCTGCGCTCTCCGGCCTGGGGGCAGCTGCTGTGGCTGGCGTCGCGCTGCTGCTCGGGTTCGTGACGCGCGGGGCGATCACGCCCTCCGCCGAACTCGATCGCACGACGATGAACGGCCCGGCGACGGGTGAGTATCCGGTGATCCGCGCGTCCAACACGGACGCCGGTGAGCGATTGATCCAGACGCAGTTCATCCTCGACGACAACACGGCGAAGAGCGTGTCGGTCGTTGGCAATTTCAATGACTGGAAGGCTGGGGCGACTCCCCTGACCCGGCTTGAGAACGGCCTGTGGACGGCGACGGTGCCGCTTGCGGCCGGTCGGCACGTGTACGCCTTCATCCTCGACGATACATTGCTGGTGACCGACCCACGTGCGCCGAAGACTGGCGACGCGGACTACGGTCGCGAGGGTTCCGTCGTGATGGTCTTCGCT
Source organism: Gemmatimonadota bacterium (assembly GCA_031416495.1). Taxonomy (GTDB): domain Bacteria; phylum Gemmatimonadota; class Gemmatimonadetes; order Gemmatimonadales; family Gemmatimonadaceae; genus Pseudogemmatithrix. Next base: position 2,044 of record JANOTV010000294.1, on the reverse strand, counting down.
CCGTGAGCATGCATCGAGTCTTTCGTCCACTACTCGTCGCAGCGGCCTTGCTCGCCACTGCGTCTGCAGCCCCTGTGTTCGCGCAGGGGACTACAGTGCTGCCCATCGCCGATGTGAAGGCACGCCAGGCCGTCGAGCGCGAGATCGCGCTTGCGGAAGAGAAGGGGCTGCCGGTGCAGCCGCTCATCGCGAAGGCCATGGAAGGTGTCACGAAGCAGGCCACGGGGGAGCGCATCCGGGTGGCCGTCGCTTCGCAGGCAAAGCGCCTCGAGCAGGCGCGAAGTCTTCTCGCTCCCTCGCCATCGGAGGCGGAGATGATCTCGGGTGCTGATGCACTCGCGGTCGGCGTTCCGCCTGCGATGCTGAAGCAGATCCGCGCAGCATGGCCCCGTCCGCAGTCGGTGGCGATGCCACTCGACGTGCTGACGGAACTGGTTGCGCGCAACATCGATGCGAAGCAGGCCCTGAAGAAGCTCACCACACTGATGGCTGCCGGGGCGACCCCGGGGCAGATTGCCGGACTCGGCGCATCGGTTCAGTCGGACGTGGCATCGGGGCTCGCGCCCGATGCGGCGCTCGAGGTGCGGACCCGGGGCGTGATGTCGCTTCTTCCTTCCCCTGCAGCCCACGCCGTCGGCGCTCCCCGCGGCAAGGTCCCATGACGACGTGATCCGCCGAGCGGCCCTTCGGCTGCTGGCTTTGTTGATGACCGCCGTGCCAGGCGCGGCGGCACAGAGTGCGTCTGAACTTCGACTCGAGGCGGGGTTCGCCCGGGTGCGCCAGGCCGAGGACTCCGTCCTGAACGCCGGACTGCTCTCGGTGTTCTACCGCCGTCCGCTGGAAACGTGGACGTTGCTCGCGAGCGGCAATCTCACATATGGGCGCGACTCGATCGCCGCGGCGCAGGCGGTCGCGGCGATTTCGGTTCCGTGGGTAGTGGACAACCGACTCCGCACGCAGGCGGGCGTCGCAGGCGCCCAGTTCTCGCTCCGCCGCGCAGGGCGCGGCGGCAACGCGAACGCGTTCGCACGGCAGCACCTGATGTTCGAACGGGGCGGCGGTTGGCTCGGCGGAGGAGTCGCGCGCACCTCCCGCGATGGCGAGCGCAGCTTCTCCACCGATGTCGATGCCGGCGCATGGGGCCGGTTCGGATTCCTGTTCGGCAGCGGCTCCGTGGCGTGGCAGGAATCGAGCGACTGGCCGCTGCTCCACGCCGCCGGTGCGACGACGGACCCGAGCAAGCGGCGGTATGCGCTGCAGGATGTCGAGTTCGTCGTCGAGGCGCGCGCGGGGCCCAATTCGATCGGACTCTCGTGGGCTTCGCGCCGCGGGCTGAGCGGCACCGACTCGCGCGTCGTGGCGGTGTCGTCGAGCGGGATCCTCCAGTTGACCGATCGCGTGGCGCTCACCGCGAGCGCGGGGCGCCAGCTCGCCGACCCGCTGCGCGGACTGCCGCAGGCGGAACTGCTGACGGCGTCGGTGCGTGTGAGCCTCGGCGAGAAACCGCTGCCGGTGATGGCGCGGTCGGTGATCGCGCGCGCGCATGTGGAGCCTGCTCCTGGCAGCGGTGGTGAACTGGTGGTGCAGGTATTCGCCGCCGACACGATGGTCGTGGAGGTCGCAGGCGACTTCTCCAACTGGCAGCCGGTGCCGTTGCAGCGCGAGGGGCGGATACTCGTCGCGCGTGTGCGGCTGCCATCAGGCAAGTACCGCGTGGCCGTGCGCGTGAACCTTGGCGACTGGCTGGCGCCGCGGAATCTTGCGCGGGTGCGTGACGATTACGGGGGCGAGGCAGGGCTTTTTGTCGTACCTTGAATGCGGATGGACTGAGTCTTGAGGGGGGCGGTCGGCGTGGCGGCGGGCGCGGCGGGCCGCCGCTTGAAGTTCACGGGCCCGGCCAAGTCCATCTGCACCTCGTCCACCTTGCCCGCCGCGTTGAGCCGGAACGCCGCAGTGATCGGGCCGAGGACGGGCGTCGCGAAGCGCGTGCGGAACGTGTCGAAGTGCCAGTGCGACAGATCGCCGCTCCACGTGGGGCCGAACG
>JANOTV010000293.1:0-15822 GCA_031416495.1 Gemmatimonadota bacterium | reverse complement strand
CAAGGGCATGCAGGAGCGCCATCGAATCGCGGCCACCGGAGACCGCCAGCAGCCAGCGTCCGGCAGGCAGGCTGCGCACCGCCTCCGACAGATCCGCACCTTCACTTTGCCGAGTCACCCTGATAAGATATCGGCGTAGGCCAGTGCACACGTCTTCCAGGTTTTCCGGAGCATCTATATGGAGCAGTCCGTTGGCGGCCCCCTCGGGACCCTGATCGCCGGACTCGGCATGGGCGCCTATTACATCGGTCTCGCCTGGATCAACATGCTGCTCGGGCTCGTCCTGACGCCGTTCTTCATCATCCCGCTGACCTGGGCGCAGGATGCGATGGAGCGCCGGAAGGCGTCGCGGGCTGTCCAGTAAGGCTCATTCCCAGCGCGGGCGAAGCCGCCAGCATCTTGGTCAGCTGTTCCGAGGGCCGTGATCAGCTGTTCCGAGCATCCTGGTCAGCTGTTCCGAGGGCGACGCTAGCGTCGCCCTTTGTTTTGTGCGGTTGTCCGCTGTCGAACCACGTCTTGCAACGTCGCGCCTTTTTGGCAGTCTCGTTGGACGGCTGCTTTCCTGCGAGCTCCTAGTCTCGAAAATCGTCGCTGCGCTCTCAACTCATCGAAGTGAAGACCTCGAGCACTCGAGTCCGAGAGGATATGTGAACTGTAGCCGAGCCGAGCGCTCGCGGCACCTGGCGAGCCACTCGTATGTCGATTCTCAGTTTTGTGACTTTCTGACCACAGCAATGGCCGTTTCGGGCGATATGCATTTCAAGATGCATAGAAAAGGCCAGTTTTGCATATAGTATTCGGGTGAGGTACAACGTATAACAGCGCAATTTTTATTGGTTTATGAAAACTGCTTAATCTAGATTGGTAGATATTGCCGATTCACAGCCACCTTTTCAACACTGAGCCCAGATGAACCGCAAAATCGTCGCGATCCTCGTTGGTCCGGAGTACGAAGACCTCGAAGTCTGGTATCCCAAGCTCAGGCTCGAGGCCGCCGGTCATCTCGCTCCGCTCGTCGGAACGCGCGGCATGACCTTCAAGGGAAAGCACGGCTACCCTGCCCCGGTGGACATCGCCATCGATGATCTGGACACCGCCACTTTGGCCGGCGTGCTCGCGCCCGGCGGATGGGCGCCGGACAAGCTCCGTCGCGATCCGCTCGTCCTCGACCTCGTCAGGGGGGTCCACGAACGAAACGGTTTGGTGGCTACGATCTGTCACGGGCCCTGGATCCTCATCAGCGCCGGCATCGTCAGGGGACGGCGCCTGACCTCCACCGTTGGCATCAAGGACGACGTCGTGAACGCCGGTGCGCAGTGGGTCGACGAGGCGGTCGTGGTCGACGGGAACATCATCTCGAGCCGAGTGCCAAAGGATCTCCCAGCCTTCGGCGAGGCGATGGTGGAGTACCTAGCGAAGTAGCCCTCTCTGGCACTAATTGTGACGGGGTACTGTGAATCCACCCCTCACCCGTCACAAGCTGTGACATGAACAGCCAGATTCGAGTCACCTGTCTTCTGCTCCTCGGCATGGCACCACTCGGTGCCCAGACCGGCAGCGAGGCCCGCCGCGAGTTGCGGGTGACGGCGGACCTTGTCGTGGGCTTCAGGCTGACGGTCCGTCCCGAAGGCGCTGCGCGTCTGATCAACCGCGTGGCCGGGACCACCGAGATGGAGTACCCGGTCGTCGTCGTCGCCAATGTCGGCTGGGTGCTCACGGCCGCGAGGCCCTCGTTGGCCGACGCCGCGGCCAGCCGCGTCGAGGTACTGGGGACCGATGGTGAATGGCATCTGCTCAAGGCGGGCGGCACCGCAGTCACCGTGGGTCGCGGTCAGCCCACCAATGGGTGGCCCATGGTGCTCCGGCTTCGCGTGCGCGGGGCCCCGGTCACCGATCTCCCCGACCTGCACCTCATGTTGACGCCGAGCGACGGCCCGAACTAGGGCGCGGTGATGGTCAACTGCGCGGGGATCGAGTACGTGCCGGGAGTGTCCAGCGTCCAGGCGTACTTCACGCGGAAAAAGAGCGGGACGATCGTCCCGGCCGTCGCGCCGCCACTCGTGAGCGCAATGGCCACCGTCGTGAAGTCGGTGAATGGTCCACCCGCGAAACGCGCCCACTGGAGGTCGGTGGCCGGCTTGTCGGCGCGGGCAGGCGCCGCAGAGGAGGTCCAGAGCGGCTGCGTCAGACGCAGGGAGACCGACCACGGCGTATTCGCCCGCACCGTCAGCACCGGGCCAGTGGTCTGGCCGAAGCCCGCGTCGAAGTCATTAGGCTGCGGCGTGTCGAGCGCGAACCCAGAGGCGCTCAGCGACATGGCGATCGCGCGCAGGACGGTGATGTTGATGGAGGTCGTGGCGTTGTCCGTAGTCGCGCAGGTGCCGCCGTTGAAGCCGTTCTGCGCACAGGTCCCCTGTGCCTCGAGTTCTGCGCCGAACGCGGCGAAGATCACCGCGCACAGGCCAGCCGCCGTGCGCCGACACCGACATGCGACCGCGGGTAGCCTCACGGTGTCCTCACGGTGTCCTCACGGCGTCCTCACCGCGCGGAACTGCCCGCTGAGTCCATTCGAGAGCTGCACCCACGTTCCTTCGATGGTGTCAGCGCGCAGGCGCGCGACATGCCGTCGCGCACCCGTCGAGCGGAGCATGTCGAAGTCGACGTCGGTCCGTTCGATCACGCGGCCGCTCACCGGCCCGCCATCCATGCGCATCCCACCCAGCCCGTCACTCTCTGTGAACGTGAGTGTGCCGCCGCAGAGATCCCCGTCCTGGCTCGTGATGCTGAGCGTACCGGCGAGCTGCAGCGCAGGCACGCTCTGGGTGCCCGTGTACGCCCACGTGCCCCGCAGGTCGGCCACGTCCCCACTCGATGACGTCGGGAGCGAGCAGCCGGCCACGAACGCCAGCCAGAGGAGGCAGGAACGGCGCATCACTCCTTTCGCACCTGCGGCGTGAAGACGCGCACGGTACGGCTGCGCAGTTGCACAATGACCACCCGCGACTCACCGGCGCCGAGCACCACCGTCTGCTCGTCGGCGCGCAGCGGTTCGCGCAGGCGCGTGGCATTGAACACCACGGTGTACGTGCCCATCGGCACGCCGCTGAACTCGGCTTGCGTGGGGCTTGTGCGGCGGCCGACCCATTCGAAGCCGGTCGCGTCGCGCAGCATCACGACGGCGGGCTCGAGGTCGACCTGCGGGATGCGTCCGCCGTCGTCCGGCACGATAACCAGGTCGAGCAGCGCCGTCGCCGTCGGCAGCACCGGCAAGTCGAGACGCTCGCCTGAGTCCATCGCGAGCTGCGGATGCGAGAGCAGCCCCATCGGGAGGCTTGCCTGGTCGATGCGCGCGACGCCGCGGGCATTCACCGGTAGGCGGTACACGCCCTGCTTGTCGGTGCGTGCACGCGCCTCGCCGCGACGCACCACCACACCGGCGACACCCGGCTCACCGGCATCGCGCACGCTGTTCTGGTTGCGGTCCTCGAACACGACACCCTTGGGACCGAGCGCGTCCGGCGTGTAGACGCGGGTCGACGCCGTCACGCGCATCGCCGCGATCCAGCCAGGCCTGCCCTGCGCGTCGCGGAAGAACGGATTGCGTTCGGCAGACACCGCGACGTCGAGACCCCACGGCAGTGCCATCGCAACGCTGCTGCGCGTGACGAGCGAACTCTGGAGCTGCCCCAACTGCTGGTAGGACGCTTCGGCGTTCAGTCGGAGCGGACGTTCGAACAGCTCGAGCGGGATGTTGGTCCACCGCACGCCCGCGTTGAGCATCTCGCCCGGCAGGCCGACACCGGCGTCGGTCATCTCGAGTCCGAGGCGGCCGTCGAGGGCTCCCCACCGCTCGAAGGCGCGCGACGCGCTGAGCCGTGCGGTGCGCTGAGCGGCGGCGACGACGTAACGGCTGCCGTCAAAGCGGCGACTGCTCCGCGTGACGACACCGTACGAACCTTCCGCGCCGAATGCGAGCAGGCCGTAGCGATACTCGGTGCCCGCCGAGAGCGACTGGTCGGCGGCGCCGAAATCACCGATCGATCCCACGGCGGCCACCGCGTCGAACGACGACGAGCTGCCGCGCAGCGTGAGGTGCATCGCCGACGTGATGATGAGCCGCTGACCGAGTGACATCGACGACACGCGCATCTCGCGGAAGACCGGTCCGGCGTCGTTCGAGCGGAGCACGGAAACGTCGCTCGACCAGCGCGGTGTGAGGACGCGCGAGAAATCGAACTGCAGCTCGTCGGTCGCGCGCGCGAAGCCGGCGGTTCCGCCCGGTGCATGTGTGATGCGGAGCGCACCGCGCTCGCTGCTGCGCTCGTGCTCGATCGACGCGCCGTACCCCACGCCGGCACGACCGGCCGAAGACCGGTGCGCGACCGAACTGCCGAACGTCAGCGTCCCGAACGCGTTGCTGGTGTAGTCCGCGCCGACCGCCGTCAGTGCGCGGTCGCTGGAGAAGCCGCGATCCTCGGAGAGATGGGAGAGCGAACCGCCAATACGCCCGTATGCCGTCTGACGCCACAGCCCAGCACCGAGGAGCGACACACCGGCGGCGGCGCCTGACCCCGGCCGCGCGATGATCGCCCGGCCTTCATGCACGCCGGTGTTCGCGCGCGCGCTCACTCCCTGCCCCAGCACGTTCACGCCCGTGAGCGGCGAGAGCTGCAGGCCGACGTTGCCGGCCGCGATATCCCATCGCTCGCCGGCCAGCGTGGCGTTGAACGGGCTCGAGAATGCGCCGACCGCACTCAGTCCCTGCATCGCCAGGCCGCCGTGGTTCGCCACCGGCGACAACTGCGCGCGCAGGTAGGTGTTGCCACGCAGCGGGCCTTCGACGGTCGCGCCGGTCATGAACGCCGATCCCTCACTGCTCGCCGCGAAGGCGACCAGCGGCCGGAGGCTCACGCCGGCCACCTGCCCCGAACGACCTGTGACGCCGAGCGTCGTGTAGACGGCGCCCAGGATCAACGTCGAGCGCGGGGGACGGACGGTGACGGCGAGCTGATGGTCGCCCACGTTGGCTGTTCCGGGCACGACCACGTTGACGGTGAGCTCCATCTTGCCGCGCGCCGGCACGATGATGCGCGACGGCTGTGCGAGCCGAACGGTCCAGCCGTTCGGACCACGTGCATCGACCATCAGCGTGTCGGCGGCGTTCCCGGCATTCCGGACGAGGTACTCGAGCGTGAGACGATCACCGAGCCGGAGACCGCGCATCTCCCGCGAGCCCTCGATGCTCACGTTGCGAACGAGCGCGACGCGGACGACGATCGGGACGATCAGCTCGAGATCGGCGGACCGGAAGTACACGTCCGCCGCATTGGTCGCTCCGGCGTCAGCGCCGGCGGGCACACGCAGCGTCAGTACGAGGGGTCGCACCGGGCGGCCCTTCTGCACCGCGTATCCGGTGCGGCGACCGAGGATCTCGATGTCGCCGGTCGAACGCACCTCGAAGGTGGCCTCGTCGACCTCGTGCAGCGCCTCGGGTACCGGCACCACCACGGTCACCAGGCCGCGCGGCTTTCCGTCGGCGACCACCGCGGCGAGCCGGGTCACGTCGCGCGCAACTGAAGCGCCGACGACCGCAGTCAGGAGGACGGCGGCCATCGACAGTCGACCGGCGAGGCGCAGGAATGTCACGGTGCCGCGACCACCATCTGGAACATGATGCGGTACTCCGTGGCTGTCGCCGGCGGATTCCCGGTCCACGTCACCAGATACCGCCAGAACATGGTCCGGCTCCAGGGATCGTTCGTGCCGTTGAAGGTCACGGTCCGCGTTTCGACATCCACGTACGTCGTGGTGAGGTCGCTCCACGCGGCCTGGTCGTCACGCCGCCACTGCAGGCCGGTGGCCGTCGAGGTTCCACTGCGCGGGCATGCCGCCACGCACTGCACGCGGATGGTCGTCACGCGCACCGGGAAGCGGTCGTTGTTGTTGGTGGTCGCGTCCACGCTGATGGTCGTCGATCCGAGCGCGACGGAACCGGCTTGGAAATCGGTGACGGACGTCGTGACCGTGAGCGGCCATCCGTTCAACGTGAGCACGGTCTGCCAGTTCTGCGCGCCGACGATCGCCGGCATGGCAAGCAGGATCATTGAGCGGCACAGCAGGCGCGCGCGGTCGGCCGCCCAGCGCAGCGCGCCGGTCACGGGACCCGGAAGTCGATCTGTGCCGCGCTGATCTCATCACCGCCGTAATCCAGCAGCATCACCGCGATGTACTCGCCTGGCGGCAACGTGGGAGTGGCGATGCGCACGAGTCGCAGCGACCCCGGCGTCATGGGCGCCTCCGGTCCCTCGACTTCGCGCAGGAGCTCGCCCAGCACCGAGCGGATCTCGAGCGAGCTCTTCACGCGCAGATGCGCCGTGCCGGTGTTGGCGAATCGCACGGTGACTTCGCGCACGAGCATCGTGTCGCGGGGTGCGGAGCCCACTGCCGGACGGGCGCGCCAGGCGGTGTCCACCGTGATCTCCTGCACCTCGCCGAGCGCGACCTCGTTCGGCCGATGCACGTAGATCTTCACGCCCGTGCGGATCTCGATCGTGAGGAACGAGCCTTCGCCCGTCGGGCGGGTCGGCGGGGGGGTGACGGTCTCGACGAACACGATCGACCAGCAGCCGACGTCCTCAGGCGCTGGGTCGTACGAGACGCGCACGAGTTCCGTGGCGCCGGGCGCGACCTGGAAGGTCGTGGGGAAGGCCTTGATGCGATCGCCACATGACTCGCTGACGGCGCCGGACTCGAGGAACATGTTGTTGCCGAGCGAATCCCTGGTCCAGTCACCGACGAGGATGCGCACCTGCTGCGGCTTGGTGTCGTCGTTCCGGACTGGGATGGTCTGCGTGATGCTCTCCCGCTTCTCGGCGAGGCGCATGTGCACCTCGAGTTCATCGACGGACAGCTGCGCCGCGAGTCCGGCGGGGATGCACGCAACAACGAAGGCAAGCGTGACTCGAAGAGTCAACGCCTGCCATCGCCGCTGAGCGGCGGTATTGATGGAGATCTTCTCTCTCATGTGCCGCCGCTCTGTTACTGCGCTTAGTTGGCCGCGAGTGTCAGCGTCAGGGCGAGCGTGTAGCTGCCCGGACGGTTCTTCACGCTGGCGTAGTCGTTCGGGAAGTCGGTGCGCAGGCAGACGCCAGCGGTGGCTCCGTTGGTCAGGGCTCCCGAGGCAATCGGCGCTGCGGTTCCGGAGAGAACCGCCCACGCGCCGAGGCAGTTTGCCTGGAACTCGAGGTCTTCACGAACACGCGCACCGCCGGAAGCGCCAGTGGCAGCCGTGTACGTCCATGATGCGGCGGCGGAGCTGATGTTGATCGTCCAGGGGTGGTTCGCGCGCACCGTGATACCGGCGAACGACGTCGTCGGAGTCTGCCCATTGAGCGAGTCAAGCGCGAAATCCGGAGTCGCGAGCGTGAGGCTCGACGCCGAGGTGGCGAGGCGCACGACCTTCGGGATGGTGAGTGACGCGGTCGGAGCGAGCGAACAGGTGCCGACGCCGACACAGTTCAGCTGAGCGGAGGCGAGCGACGGCACTGCGAGAAGGATAGCACCAGCTGCGATGGCGGCGAAACAACGGATCATGGACGAATACCTCATTGGAGGGAATTGAGAGCGGTTCTGCGTTCGTGCAGGAGGCAGACTAGGGCGCCGGTCAGTTGGTCACTTCCTTCACACCGTTGTCTTCCTGCACATGCTCACGCAAGCCTAGTGCCTCGCGACCCCTTCTGGTGCGCGCGAAGGGGCACTTTCAGTGAGATCGCCAATCATGGCGTGGCAACTCGTTGCAAGCGCGCAACTTGGCGACTCGGTGCGACGCACAAAGTTGTCGAGCGTTCTCTTACCAGCTATCACTTCCTGTGACGATCTTCGGAATCCTGTGCGCTGCGTCACGCGCGATCATTCTTGACACCGTCCGAATGAGCGTCACTCATGGCGAAATGCCTGTTTTCCCTACCGCGCATCAGGGTTCCCGCTGCTTACGGCCCACTACCCGCAGACGTACTTTCCCGCGGCGATCACGAGATCCTTCACTCACCTCAATGACCCGAACTTGATGAATATCGGCGTACCGATGGAGCGCCGTCCCGGCGAATCGCGCGTCTCGCTCGTCCCCGAAAGCGTGGGACGACTCATCAAGGGTCCGGGAAATCCGACGGTGATGGTGGAACGAGGCGCTGGGGTACGCGCCGGCTTCACCGACGCGGCCTACGAGGCGGCCGGAGCCACCTTGGGCGATGCACGAGCCGTCTTCTCCGGCGCCGACCTGCTCTGCAAGGTGCAGAAGCCCACGGCAGACGAAGTCGCCCTGATGAAAACGGGCGCGCATCTCACCTCCCTCCTCCAGCCGAGCACCAGCGCCGATTCCATCAGGGCACTGGACTCCCGCGGAGTGACGGGATTGGCCCTCGAGCTGGTCCCGCGCATCACGCGCGCTCAATCCATGGATGTGCTCTCGTCACAAGCCACGGTCGCCGGCTACAAGGCGGTACTCGTCGGCTCGGCGGCGCTCGGCAAGTTCCTGCCGATGCTCACGACCGCCGCCGGCACGATTGCGCCGTCCAAGTGCTGCGTGCTGGGGGCCGGCGTCGCCGGCCTTCAGGCGATCGCCACCGCGCGTCGGCTCGGAGCCATCGTGAGCGGCTTCGACATCCGCGCCGCCGCCGCCGAGCAGATCAGGTCGCTGGGTGCCACGGTCGTCGCACAGGATCTGATCGCCGCGGACAGCGAGACCTCCGGTGGCTATGCGAAGGAACAGAGTGCAGAGCAACAGGCCGCGATCCAGGCGGCGCTCAAGGCGCATCTGGCGGGCATGGATCTCGTGATCACCACGGCGCAGATCCCCGGGCGCACCGCACCGCGGCTCATCTCCACCGAGACGGTGCGCACGATGGCTCCCGGTTCCGTGATCGTGGACCTCGCGGCGGAGTCCGGCGGCAACTGTGAAGCCACCAAGGCCGGCGAGACCGTCGACGTCAACGGCGTGCAGGTGATCGGCCCGGTGAACCTCCCGGCGACGATGCCCACCCACGCCTCGCAGATGCTGAGCCGGAACATCCTCACCTTCATCCAACATCTGCTCGGCAAGGAAGGAGTGCTCAACGTGAATGCCGCGGATGAGATCACGGGTGCCATGATCGTCACTGGGAGGAAGTCATCGTGAGTGAAGCACTCATCGGTGGTATCGTCGTCTTCGTGCTCTCCACCTACCTCGGTGCGTCGCTCATCGGCCGCGTGCCGCCGACGCTTCACACCCCATTGATGTCGGGCGCGAACGCCGTCTCCGGTATCACCGTCGTGGGCGCGATGCTCATTGCCGGCGCGGGATACGGCTGGCTCTCGAGCGTGCTCGGATTCCTCGCGATCGTGTTTGCGACGATGAACGTGGTGGGCGGCTACATGGTCACCGACCGCATGCTCGAGATGTTCAAGAAGAGCGAGAAGCCGACGGAGGGCGTCAAGTGATCGCCCCCGGACTCGAACGACTGCTCTACCTCGTGGCCGCAGTGCTGTTCATCACCGGACTCAAGCGCCTGCAGAGCCCCGACACTGCGCGCCACGGCAACCAGCTCTCCGCCAGCGGCATGCTGCTCGCCATGGCCGTGACGCTCATGAGCGCGCAGATCGTGTCGTACACGACGATCATCACCGGCCTGGTCGTGGGCGGCACGCTCGGCCTCGTGATGGCGAAGCGCGTGAAGATGACCGCGATGCCGCAGATGGTCGCCCTGCTCAACGGCGGCGGCGGCGCCGCCTCACTGCTCGTCGCGTCGGCGGAGTTCCTGCACCTCGAAGAGCGCGGCGTCCTCGCGACCATCGACGTCGGCCTCACGATGCAGGTGGGCGTGCTGATCGGCGCGGTGACGTTCACCGGCAGCGTGATCGCATTCCTGAAGCTGCAGGAGATGATGACCGGCAAGCCGATCACCTTCGCGTTCCAGAAGACGGTGAACGCGCTGCTCTTCCTCAGCATCGTGTCGCTTGGCGCGTGGCTCACGCTCGTCGCCGACGCACCGCCGACGGCGTTCTATACGCTCATCGGCTTCGCGTTGCTGCTGGGCGTGCTGCTCGTGATCCCGATCGGCGGCGCGGACATGCCGGTGGTGATCTCACTGCTCAACTCGTACTCGGGCATCGCCGCGGCGATGACGGGGTTCGTGATCAAGAACGAAGTGCTGATCGTCTCGGGCGCGCTCGTGGGCTCGTCGGGCATCATCCTCAGCCTGATCATGTGCAAGGCGATGAACCGATCGCTCGCGAACGTGCTGTTCGGCGCATTCGGCGCGACGGCGGGCGCGAGTTCGAAGAGCGCCGCTGGCCTCATCGTGCGCTCCACCAGCGTCGAGGACGCCGCCGTGCAGCTCGCGTACGCGCAGCAGGTGATCGTCGTGCCAGGCTACGGCCTCGCGGTCGCACAGGCGCAGCATCAGGTGCGCGATCTCATGGAGCTGATCGAGAAGAAGGGCGGCGTGGTGAAGTTCGCCATCCACCCGGTGGCGGGCCGCATGCCAGGCCACATGAACGTGCTGCTCGCCGAGGCGAACATCCCGTACGACAAGCTCTTCGACATGGATGACATCAATGGGGAGTTCGAACGAACCGACGTCGCACTGGTGATCGGTGCGAACGACGTCGTGAACCCTGCGGCACGGTCCGACCCGGCGAGCCCCATCTTCGGCATGCCGATCCTCAATGCGGACATGGCGAAGCGCACCATCGTGCTAAAGCGCGGCATGAGCGCGGGCTTCGCCGGCATCGAGAACGAACTCTTCTACAACGAGCGCACGCAGATGCTGTTCGGCGACGCGAAGGGCACGCTGTCGAAGCTGGTGTCGGAGATCAAGGCGCTTTAGGGCGTCGGCGCGATCACTGCGCGAGCCCCATCCCGATCTGGTCCACGATGAAGGCGAACCGGAACGCCGTCTCCTTGAGCCGTTCGTAGCGTCCGGAACTGCCGCCATGCCCCGCACCCATGTTCATCTTGAGCAGGATGGGGTTCGATCCGATGGCCTTCGCGCGCAAGCGCGCGACCCACTTGGTCGGTTCCCAGTACGCGACACGCGAGTCGTTGACGCCGCTCGTGATGAGCATCCGCGGATACCGCTGCTCGGCGACGTTGTCGTAGGGCGAGTACCGCTTCATGTACTCGTACTGTTCCCTGATCGCGGGATTCCCCCACTGCTCCCATTCCTGCGCGGTGAGCGGGATGCTCGCGTCGAGCATGGTGTTGATCACGTCCACGAAGGGCACGTCGGCGACGATCACCTTGAACAGGTCGGGACGCATGTTCGCGATCACGCCCATGAGCAGGCCGCCGGCGCTCCCGCCATTCGCCGCGAGGCGGTCGGCCGACGTGTAGCGCTCCTTCACGAGATGATCCGCGACGTCGATGAAGTCGGTGAACGTATTGATCTTGTTCATCATCTTGCCGTCGTCGTACCAGCCGCGGCCCATCTCCTGGCCGCCGCGCACATGCGCGATGGCGTACACGAAGTCGCGGTCGATGAGCGAGAAGCGCTGCGAGTTGAACGTGGGCTCGGTGGTCGATCCGTAGGAGCCGTACGCGTACAACAGCAGCGGCCGGCGGCCGTCACGCATGAAGTTCCGCCTGTAGACGAGCGACACCGGCACCGGTGTGCCATCGCGCGCCGTCGCGGTGACCCGCTCCACGGCGTACCGCGACGGGTCGTAGCCGCCCAGCACCTCGTCGCGCTTGCGCAGCTGCCGCGTCTGCGCGGCGAGCGAGTAGTCGTACACCGAGTTCGGCGTGATCAGCGAGCTGTAGGTGAAGCGCAGGGTACGCGTGTCGAACTCCCGGTTGCCGCCGACGAACACGCCGTACGCCGCCTCGGGGAACTCGACGTCGTGGCTGGTGCCGTTCGCGAGTTCGGTCACGCGCAGCCGGCGCAGGCCTTCGCGGCGTTCCTGCACGATGACGTGCCGACGAAAGGCGAGCACGCTCTCGACGAAAACGTCGGGGCGATGCGCGAGCCACTCGGTCCAGTGGCGCGGCGCGGGATCGTCGGATGGCGCGCGCATGACCTTGAAGTTGCGCGCGTTCTCGTTGGTGACGATGTAGAAGTAGCCGTCGCCTGCCTCGACCTCATACTCGACGCCGGGGCGGCGCGCCGCGATCAGCCTGGGCGCGGTGGTCGGTGCCGCCGCAGGGATCACGCGCCACTCGCTCGACGTGAAGGAGCCGCTGGAGATGAAGATCCACTCGCCGCTGCGCGCGCGTGACACGCCCACGTTGAAGAGCACATCCGGGTCGTGGTACACGGACACATCACGCTCCCGCGGCGTGCCCACCACGTGACGCCAGACGCGGTCGCCGCGCTTGGCGGAGTCCGGCGTCATGTAGAACAGCGTCTTGTTGTCGCTCGCCCACGCGAGCCCCGAGCTCAGCTTCTCGATGCGCTCCGGCAGCCACTCGCCCGTGCGCAGGTCCTTCACCTGCAACACGAAGTCCTCGTAGCCATTGGTGTCCACGAGCACCGCGAGCTTCTGGTGGTCGGGGCTCACTTCCATGCCGCCGAGCTGGTAGAAGGCGTGACCCTCGGCCTCCTGGTTCTGGTCGAAGTAGACCTCTTCGGGGGCCGTCTCGCTGCCGCGCCTGCGGGCGAAGATGGGATACGCTTTTCCCTTCTCCGTGCGCGAGTAGTAGTGCCACTCGCCATGCTTGACCGGCACACCGGCGTCGTCTTCCTTGATGCGCGCCAGCATCTCGTCGTAGAGCTTCTTCTGCAGCTCCTCCGTGTGCGCCATCATGGCGTCGGTGTACTTGTTCTCGGCCACGAGGTACGGGATCGTCTCAGGGTCGTTGCGATTGCGAAAATAGGCGTATTCGTCGCTGCGCGTCTCACCGTGGAGCGTGGTGACCACGGGGCGCTGCTTCGCGACAGGGGGTGTCGGGCTCTGGGCGTTCACGGCGATGGCAAAGACGAGGGGAATCAGGACTCGGGCGAGGCGCACGGCGGTCTCCGGTGCGGGGGTCTTCTATTCTACGCGATCGGCTGCTCTCGGGCACCATCGAATGTTCAACTCGCGCGCCGCCCGTGGTGCGCAAACGGCGGTGCGCCCATAGGTTTTCCGCATGCCCAATATCCGTGCGACGGTCGTCCCATGAAGAGTTCAACACTCGGCACCAGCCTGCTCGCGCTCTGGAGACGGCTGAGTCCCCTGCCCGGCGGTCAGTGGCTCTTCGCGCAGCTCTTCGGCCGCTTCGTTCCATACTCCGGCAGCGTCGGTCCACGCATCCGGCAGCTCGAGCCGGGCTACTGCCGCGTGGAGATCCCCGACCGCCGGAGCAACCGGCAGCACCTGGGCTCCGTGCATGCGATCGCCCTGATGAATGTGGCCGAGCAGGCGAGCGGGCTCGCGATGATGGCGGGGCTCCCCGACAACATCCGCGGCATCGTGACGAACATCTCCATGCAATACCTGAAGAAGGCGCGCGGCACGATCACCGCGGTGAGCCGCGTGGAGGTACCCACGGTGACGAGCGACACCGACTTCGACGTGGTCGCCGAATGTCTCGACCCGCAGCACGTCGTCGTCGCGCGCGCGACGGTGCGCTGGCGCCTGGGTCCCGTGCCCGCGAAGGCCTGATCAGATGGAAACGGCGTTCACGCGGCACGCGGGCATCCAGGTGCCGCTCATCTGCGGGCCGATGTATCCATGCTCGAACCCGGAGCTCGTCGCCGCCGTGAGCGAAGCGGGCGGACTCGGCATCGTGCAGCCCATCTCGCTCACGTATGTGCACGGATACGAGTACCGCGCCGGCCTGCGCCAGATCAAGTCGCTCACGTCGAAGCCCATCGGCTTCAACGCACTCATCGAGGGATCGAACAAGATCTACGTGAAGCGCATGACGCAGTGGATCGACATCGCGCTCGAGGAGGGCGTGCGGTTCTTCCTCACCTCACTGGGGAATCCCAAGTGGGTGTGTGATCGCGTGCATGCGGCGGGCGGCGTGGTCTATCACGACGTCACCGAGCGGAAGTGGGCGCAGAAGGGCATCGACGGCGGCGTGGACGGGCTCATCGCGGTGAATGCGCGCGCCGGCGGTCACGCTGGCGCGAAGTCGCCGGAGGCGCTCTTCGCCGAGCTCGCGACGTTCGGCGTGCCGGTGGTTTCGGCCGGCGGTGTCGGCACACCGGAGGAGTTCGCGCGTCACCTGCGCATGGGGTACGCCGGCGTGCAGCTCGGCACGCGGTTCATCGCGACGCCCGAGTGCAAGGCGAGCGATGCATACAAGCAGGCGATCGTGGACGCGAACGAGGCGGACATCGTGCTCACGGAGCGGTTGACCGGCGTGCCGGTGGCGGTGATCCGCAACGCCTACATCGACCGGCTTGGCACGAGGGCGGGATGGTTCGCGCGCTGGATGCTGCGTGGGCACCGGACAAAGCACTGGATGCGCACCTGGTACGCGCTCAACTCGCTGCGCCGGCTCAAGCGCTCACTGATGCGGGCCGACACCAACACGGAGTACTGGCAGGCCGGCAAATCCGTGGCCGGCATCCACGACATCAGGCCCGCTGGGGAGATCGTGCGGCAGTTTGCCGCCGTTCTCGACTAGCGTGCGGCGCGCGCGATCGTCGGGCCACCAGCGATGCGTGAGCATCGTGACGGAGCCGGGCCGCACGCTGACGGTGCCGAGCGAGACGACATCCGAACCGTGCAGGACCTCGATGGAGTGATCGCCCACGGGCAGCCGCAGGCGCGCGACCGTCAGGCGATCGGGGAGCAGCTGCCAGGCACGCAGGTCGGCGACGTCGAGCACGGCCGAGGCGACCGCGCCGGCGCCGAGCACGAGCCCAAAGAGGAATGACAACACCCGGTCGCCTCCCTTCTTCTTCTTCCCATCCTCGTCCTCGCTCTCCAATCCCTTGCTGATGGCATCACCTGCCGCGTCGAGCGCCGCTTCGCGGATGGCCGAGCGGGCAATCGCCCGAGCGAGACGCGCGGGCTGGCGGCGTTCGAAGTCGGCACGCACGGCACTCGTGACATCGGCGCTCACGAGATCTGCGGTGGCGATGAGTGAATCGCGCGAGGTGTTCATCGCGCGCGCGGCGAGCGGGGCGGGATCGCGCTCAGCCTCGCCGAACCGCGGCCAGCTCAGCAACACATGGCGATAAGGCACACCGAGGAGCGATTCCGGCGCACGGCGGCGCCCGCTCAGCGCGCCGACTGTGGTCAGCCGCACCGACGCGTCGTTGTGCGAGAGCGACTTCAGTTCATCGTCGTTGAACCAGAAGGTGAGCGACACCGGCTCCGGTCGACCCACGAACCCGTCCTCCATGAGGATCACGACATCGCCATGCGCGGCGTCGGGCGGCACGGTGTCGCCGGGCAGCCCGCCCTTGAGCAGCAGCGCAGCATTGCGGAACGACACATCGGCATCGTTGCGCTCGCCGGCCAGCTCGTACATGACGCCCGCCACGTAGCGCATGACACCGCGGAAATCGTCCGCGGGCTGGTCATCGCGATTGCTTGCCAACAGGGTCGAGAGACGCCGCGCCTCGACGGCCGCGGACTCGCGCTCGTTGCGCGCAAGCCAGGTGAGGCCACCGTAGTACGGAATGAACATGTGTTCGGCGGGACCGGGATCGTAGGGCATCGCGGCGTCCGACGTGACCATGGAGAGGGCCGCATCGCCGACCCGCTTGGTCCAGCGTTCGTACGCGATGCTCCACGCGCGGTCCATGGAGCGCGCGCCGACCTCATGCTGCCCCGCGTGCAACGCGACCACGCCCCTGTACATGTGGCGCAGCAGCGCGTCCGCCGGCGCGATCTCCTTCTTCTTCAGCG
>JANOTV010000292.1:0-2905 GCA_031416495.1 Gemmatimonadota bacterium | reverse complement strand
TGCGCGTGCGCGACGAGCTGCGGCAGGGTGCGCCGATCCGCGCGCTCACGGCGCGGTATCGCCGCAAGGACGGCATGGAGCGATGGGTGTCGGTGCGCGCGACGCCGATCGGCGGCGAGCGCACGAAGGAGGCGTTCCTCGTGATCGCGCGCGACTCCACCGACGACATCATGCGCACACGGGCGCTGCGGCGCAGCGAGGAGCGCTTCCGCTCGCTCGTCTCCGCCTTCGACCGCGCGTTCTTCGTGCAGGACCTCGATGGCCGGTTCGCGGGGCTCTTCGGCCGCTGGATCCACACCGAGGGCATGGATGCGTCGCGCTTCCTCGGCCGCCTGCCGCGCGAAGTCGTCGGCGACGAGGCGAGTGAGCACGAGGAGGCGTTCGCGCGCGTGATGACGGGCCAGGACGCCACGTACGAGCGGTGGTTCGAGCGCGCTCGCGGCGACGGCGTGTCGCGCATCCTGCGCGTGTCGATGTCCCCGATGCGTGACGAGTCGGGAGGCATCATCGGCGTGGCCGGCGTCGCGGCCGATGTGACGCGGCGGGTAAAGGCGGAGGAGGAA
This sequence comes from Gemmatimonadota bacterium, assembly GCA_031416495.1. Taxonomy (GTDB): domain Bacteria; phylum Gemmatimonadota; class Gemmatimonadetes; order Gemmatimonadales; family Gemmatimonadaceae; genus Pseudogemmatithrix. Next base: position 2,342 of record JANOTV010000292.1, on the reverse strand, counting down.
TCCGTCGCGCTGCGCAGGCGCGTGGCGGACGCCGAGCGCATCGAGTCGCTCGGCAAGCTCGTGAGCGGCGTGGCGCACGAGCTCAACAATCCGCTTGCCGCGATCCTCAACTTCACCGAGGATCTCCTGCTCGATGCGCGCGACCTCGACGAGCGCACCGCGCTCGAGACGGTTCGCGCGCAGGCGCTCCGCTCCCGCACCATCGTGCGCGACCTGCTGACGTTTGTGCGGCGCGGCCACGAACGGCCGCGCGTGGTGCAGGCGCCGGGGCCGATCATCGAGGCGATGCTCAGCGCGCTCAAGCCCGGCCTGCCCGTGGGCGTGCGGCTCCGTACCTCCCTCGCCGACGGCGGGACGCCGCTCGAGATCGACCGCACGGGCTTCGAGCAGGTGCTGACGAACCTCGTGACGAACGCGGCGCAGGCGGCTCCCGGCGGGCATGTGTGGGTGACGGCGCGCCGCGAGCGCGAGTGGTTCGAGGTCGTGGTGGAGGATGACGGCACGGGCATCAGGCCGGAGAACCTGTCGCGACTGTTCGAGCCGTTCTTCAGCACCAAGCCCACGGGCCAGGGCGTGGGACTCGGCCTCTCCGTGTCGCTCGGCATCGTGCAGATACATGGTGGCACGCTCGAGGCCTGCAATCGCGACGAGGATGACGGCCCGGGGGCGAGGTTCACCATGCGGTTCCCGGTGAGTCCGCTGCCGATCACCGTGACGCGCACGGAGGAACTCCCGCACCGTCGCCAGAGCCTCACGCCGGTGCCCGGTGTGGCGACGATCCTCGTGGTGGACGACGAGGCGCCGATCCGGCGCGCGCTGCGGCGGTACTTCGAGCGCCGCGGCTGGGTGGTGGACGAAGCCGAGAACGGGATGGACGCGCTCTCGATGCTGGCCAACTCCGACGCGGCCACACGATTCGACGTGGTGCTCTGCGACCTCAAGATGCCTGGTATGTCGGGACCGGAGCTCTACGAGCGCCTGCGGAGCGAGGTCCCCAACGTGCTGCCTCGCATCATCTTCGTGACGGGTGACGTGACGGGCGAAGCCGCGGCGGCCTTCCTGGCGCAGGTCTCGGGGCCGGTGCTCGAAAAGCCCTTCGAGCTGGCGACGATCGGGGCTGTCGCCGAGGAACTGCGGGCGAGCCTGGCGCTGCACCCGAGGTAGCGGAGGGCGGTGCTCGATGATGAGGATTCGCTGCGACCTGCTGCAGGCGGAGCTGACGAACGGGGTATGATGTCGTCGGAGGTACCCTCAGGGGCCTCCCGTCGTTAACCTCCGAGATGCGCACAGCGATGAAGAATTGACTCCGTGGGTCCTGCGACTCCTCGTCGCCAACCTCGGCATCTTCCTGCTGCAGGCGTCGACGCCGCAGATCGCGAACATGCTCGCGTACGCGCCGCGCCTGGCGCTCGTGCGGCCGTGGACGATCATCACGTACATGTTCCTGCACGGCGGGTTCATGCACCTGCTGTTCAACATGATCGTGCTGTACTTCTTCGGTCCGCGGATCGAGGAGCGGCTCGGTTCGCGCAACTTCGCGATCCTCTATTTGATCAGCGGCGTGTCGGGTGCGATCCTGTCGACGATCTTCGCGCCGAACGCGGCGATCATCGGCGCGTCGGCGGGCGTGTTCGGCGTGATGATGGCGTTCGCGATGTTCTGGCCGCGGGAGAAGGTGTTCATCTGGGGCGTGCTGCCGGTGGAGGTGCGCGTGCTGGTGCTCGTCACGACGATCTTCGCGCTGTGGTCGGGCTTCCGCGGTTCACAGGGTGGCGTGGCGGACTTCGCGCACCTCGGCGGATATGCGGGTGCGTACCTGTACCTCAAGTACCTCGAGCGGAACTCGGGCGCGCGCAAGTTCCGCGACAAGGTGGCGAAGTCGCAGCCGGCGATGGACAGGCACTTCGCGGCGAGCCTCAAGCAGGTGAACCTGCAGGGCGTGCATGAGAGCTCGAAGGAAGATGTGAACCGGATCCTCGACAAGATCAGCGCCGAGGGGATCGCGAGCCTGACGCTGCAGGAGAGGGTGTTTCTGTCGAACTTCGTGCCGCTGGACGACCGGAAGCCAATATCCTAGCGAGCGCCTCGGTCGCCTCGAAGAGCTGATCGACGGAGTCCACGACGAAGAGCAGATCCTGCAGCCGGTCGATCTCGAAGGGCTGCGCGATGACGGCGTCGAGGGAGAAGGGCTGCCGGTCGTAGTGGGGCCCGAGTGCATTCGCCGCGTCGCCGTGCGAGGAGATGAGCCCGCTCCCGTAGATGCGTGTCGCGCCGCGCTCGCGGATGAAGCCGTCGACACCGACGGCGGTCAGCCGGTAGCGCACATGACTTTTCCTTTACTG
>JANOTV010000291.1:0-3296 GCA_031416495.1 Gemmatimonadota bacterium | reverse complement strand
AATCAGGAATGGGAGATGGTGCGCTTCTATATCGCGGCGCCGGATCGGCTCGTCGCGGACTATGTGCTGCCTTACGAGCAGGGCGTCTCGCCGATGCAGCTCGTGCTGACGCTGCAGGGGTTCGTGGCGACGGTGGCGGAGGCGTTGCGGGCTTCGGAGAAGGTGAAGTTGATTGCATGACCGCAGGTGGGAGGTGGACGGTGGGAGGTAACTGCGCTCGCACGCCGCACACCTGACTCCTTCCACCTTCCATCTTCCACCTTCAGGCAGTTTCTCGTAGGTTCTCGCACGCTGCAGTGCGACCCAACCTCTCTCCACCACCAGGACCACCATGCGTATCCTCTCCCTGATGCTGCTCGCCGTGCCCGCGCTCGTGCAGGCACAGGCCGCGCCCGCTGCGCACACGAAGCTCAGCAACGAACATGCGATCATCGCCGCCACGCTTCCGCTGCCGACCGACATGCGTGCCGGCGCGACGGTGCTCGGCGTCGGGGCGGATGGGCTCTCCACGACGGTGCTGCGCACGGGCACGAACGGCATGACCTGCCTCACTCCGAATCCGACGCTCTCCGATTTCCATGTGGCCTGCTATCAGGATTCAATGGAGCCGTTCATGGCGCGTGGCCGCGACCTGCGGAAGAGCGGCGTGAAGGGTGCGCAGGTGGATACGGTGCGCTTCGCCGAGTCGAAGAGCGGCGCGCTTGCGCTGCCGACGCTGCCCGCGGCGTTGTACTCGCTGAGTGGCGGCGTGTTCGACACCGGCGCAGGGAAGGTGACCGGCGCGCGCGCGCTGTACGTGGTCTACATCCCGTATGCCTCGATGAAGACGACCGGCATCGGCGAGAAGCCGGCCGGCAATGCGCCGTGGATCATGTTCCCGGGCACGCCGAAGGCGCACATCATGTTCACGCCGACGATGTAGTCAGACACTGCATTCGTCACCTGACCCCGACCCCCGGCACTTCCCTCGGCCGCTATCTCCTCCGTTCGCGCCTCGGTGCCGGCGGCATGGGCGACGCGCGTGATCTCTGCGTGGGGCATCGGTGCGGTGCACGCGAGTCTCGGTAAGGAACGACCCTGCGTCCTCCGGTATTCACTCCCTTCGATGTCTTGTTAGCGCCGGACTCTGTCCGGTCTCCCACACGTCCTTGCCACGCGCAGGAGCTTGAATGCCCAAGAAGATCGACGCCGAACCAGTCCTCACCACCCTGAGCGGCGCGCCCATCGGCGTGCAGCAGGCACTGACCGTCGGCCCGCGCGGGCCGCTGCTCAAGCAGGATGTGCAGCTCCTCGAGCAGATGCAGCAGTTCAATCGCGAACGCATCCCCGAGCGCGTCGTGCATGCCAAGGGCTCCGGTGCGTACGGCACCTTCACCGTCACGAAGGACCTTTCGCACCGCACCAGCGCGAAGTTCCTCGGTGCGGTGGGCAAGAAGACAGAAGTCTTCCTGCGCTTCTCCACCGTCGCCGGCGAGCGCGGTGCCGCCGATGCCGAGCGCGACGTGCGTGGCTTCGCGGTGAAGTTCTATACAGAAGAAGGGAACTGGGACCTCGTCGGCAACAACACGCCGGTCTTCTTCGTGCGCGATCCGTACAAGTTCAAGCACTTCATCCACACGCAGAAGCGCCATCCCAAGACCAACCTGCGTGACCAGGACATGCAGTGGGACTTCTGGTCGCTCTGCCCCGAGTCGCTCCATCAGGTCACGATCCTCTTCTCCGATCGCGGCATCCCGGCGACGCTGCGCCAGATGCACGGTTTCGGCAGCCACACCTACTCGTTCCTGAATGCCGCCGGCGACCGCGTGTGGACGAAGTTCCACTTCAAGTCGCAGCAGGGCATCAAGACGATGACCGACGGCGAGTCGGCGACGGCCATCGGCAACGATCGCGAGACGCATCAGCGCGATCTGTTCGCATCGATCGAGCGTGGCGACTTCCCGCGCTGGAAACTCTCGGTGCAGATCATGACGGATGCGCAGGCGGCGGCGTTCCGCTGGAATCCGTTCGACCTCACGAAGGTCTGGCCGCACGCCGAGTTCCCACTGCAGGAAGTGGGCATGCTCGAGCTCAATCGCAATCCCGAGAACTACTTCGCCGAGGTGGAGCAGGCCGCGTTCAAGCCGAGTGCGTTCGTGCCCGGCATCGGGCCGAGCCCGGACAAGATGCTGCAGGCGCGTTTGATGTCGTATGCGGACACGCATCTCTATCGCCTCGGGGCCAACAATCACCAGATCCCGGTGAACGCGGCGCGCTGCCCGGTGATGAACTACTCGCGCGATGGGCAGCAGGCGAACGCCGCGCACTATGGCGGCGCGACGAACTACTGGCCGAACTCCAACATCGGCACGCCGATGCCCGAGCCGCGCTACGCCGATCCGGCGTGGGCGCTCGGCCAGGTGATCGTCGATCGCTTCGATTCGACGGTCGATCACGACGACTTCACGCAGGTCGGAAACCTGTACAAGCTGTTCGATGAAGGACAGCGTGATCGCCTCACGACACGCATCGCCGGCGGACTCGGCCAGGCGCGCAAGGCGATCCAGCTCCGGCAGGTCTGCCACTTCTGGCGCGCGGATGAGGATTACGGGAAGCGCGTCGCGACGAAGCTCGGACTCACGGACGCGGAGATCAAGCAGGCGATGGGTGATGCGTACGCCGCGGCGTGAGCAGTGAGTCGAGGGAGGACGCGCGATTCGCCGCGTCCTCCCTCGTGTCGGCGTAACCACCACGTATCACCCAGCAATCGCCGATAGTCGTGCTCGCCGCCCAGTGTATCATGCGGCATGCCGACTTCGCCTGAGTCACTGGATCCATTGATGGAGCAAGCGCCCGAGACGCGGCCCGCAGAGGACGCGTCCCGGGCGCTTGAGGTGTCGGAGATTCGCGCGTTGCTCCGCGAGTTGGGGTGGGGAACCCTCGCGACGGTGCGAGACGGCGAGCCATACGGTGTTCCCGTCGGCTACGCGCTCGGCGGTGACTGCGTGTACATCGCGTCGGGCCTCGGGCGAAAGCTCAGCAATCTCGAACGAGATCCTACAGTGTGCCTGACCGTCTGTGCCGTGCAGACGTTCGACGTCTGGCGCAGCGTCGTGATCGAGGGCCGCGCGGAGGAAGTCACCGGCCTTCGTGCTCGGGCGGTGGCGATCGCGGCATTCGTGGGCCAGAAGTCGCCGCGCGGCGGCATCAACGTGACCGACGCCCGGCGCATACTCGGAGCGCGGCTCTTCAGGCTCTCGCTTGAGGGGGCAGCCGGCAGGGCGCGCGGCTAGTCCGTGCGCGGCGGAGAGTGGTGG
>JANOTV010000290.1:0-4883 GCA_031416495.1 Gemmatimonadota bacterium | reverse complement strand
GCGCATGTTTCTTGGCGGGCGCATGTTTCTTGGCGGGCGCATGCTTCTTGGCGGGCGCAGCCTTCGCGGCCGGTGCAGACTTCTTGGCGGGCGCAGCCTTCTTGGCGGGCGCAGCCTTCGCGGCCGGTGCAGACTTCTTTGCCGTCGCCTTCTTCACCGGTGCGAGCGTCTCCTTCACCGGGGCGGCCTTCGCAACGACCGCCGGTGCGGTCTTGGCGGGCGGCACGACCTTCTGGCCCAGGATACCGGGCTTCGGCAGGGACTTGCCCTTGTTCTGGCGGAGCCATGCTTCTTCCGCTTCGCGGATGAGCTTGTCGGCTTCGTCCTGCGTCATCTGGCCACGGCGGACCATATACTGAACGAGGTCTCTTGCGCTCTCGATGGCGAACGCAGAGAGTCCGGCGGCGGCACCGACGAGTTCCTTCATTGCGGCGGCCATCTTGCTGCCCGCCTCGAGGGAGATCTCATGCGCCTTCGCGGCCATTTCCGCGACAGTGTCGCGAACGTCCTGGCCGCGGTGGCCTGGGTGGCGCTTGGGGGGTACGGCTGGCTTGTCGGCTGCTTCTGCCGGCTTTGCGGTATCGGGCATTTTGGCTGGTCCGTTGCGAGGTGTTGCGCGAGATTAAGGCGGCAAATATATGATTTTTCGAGGATTATGCAAGTGATAGCGGTGCCAGAAAAATACTGGTTTGCCGCCGCTCGTCATAGTATAAATAGCGCCATATCAACAACATTATAACGACAGTATGCAGTCACTTCCCTTAAAAGGCGTCAGAATACTGGACCTTAGCCGAGTTTTGGCGGGGCCCGTTTGCACGATGATTCTCGCCGATTTGGGCGCAGATGTCATCAAGATCGAACGGCCTGGCACCGGGGACGAGACGCGCGGATGGGGACCACCTTTCGATGAGCGGGGCGAAAGCGCCTATTTCCTCTCGGTCAACCGCAGCAAACTGAGCGTCGCGGCCGACTTCGCCCAGCCCGCCGATGTCGAGCTTCTCGAAGGACTCATCGCGGGCGCCGACGTCGTTGTCGAGAACTTCAGGCCCGGCACACTCGAGCGGCGCGGCCTGGGCGCGGACGCAATGCTCGCGCGGCACGACAAACTCATCTGGTGCACCATCACCGGCTTCGGCCTCGACAGTCCTCGGCTGGGCTACGACTTCGTGGTGCAGGCAGAGAGCGGGTGGATGGCAATCACCGGTGACGTGGACGGCGCACCATCGAAGGTCGGCGTCGCGCTCGCCGATGTGTTGGCCGGCAAGGACGCGGCGATCGCCGTGCTCGGTGCGATCGCCGGCCGCGCGCGCGGCAGGAACGCAGAGCGACGACTGGCCGTCTCGCTCATCCATTCCGCGACCGCTGCGCTCGTGAACGTCGCGCAGAACGCGCTCGTCACGGGTGCGGAGGCGAAGCGATGGGGGAACGCGCATCCGAATCTCGTGCCGTACCAGCTGTTCCAGGCGGCGGACCGGCCGCTCGTGATCGCCGTCGGGACCGATGCGCAGTTCAGGGCGTGCGCCAAAACGCTCGGACTTGACGCGCTGGCGGCGGATGCATCGGTCGCGACGAATGCCGGGCGCCTCGCGGCGCGCGAGCGCGTGATCGGCGCGATCGCGAGTCGCGTGCAGACGGAGCGCGCGGAGCACTGGATGCGTTTGCTCGATGCGGCCGGCGTGCCCTGCGGCGTGGTGAAGCCGGTGCTGGAAGCGTTGCGTGCGGTGTCGGCGTCGCCGCTCACCGGCATCGCGCCACAGGCACCGGGCGCGCTGCGTTTTGCGCCGCCCACACTCGACGAGCACGGCGCCGCAGTGCGTGCACATGGCTGGGCGGCGTTCGTTCGGGCGGAGCCGTCCGCGGCTTCGTGACCAGCGTGTGACCCACGCCGCCGACGCTCGTCCCTGCTATGAAACGGACCTTCATCGAGCGGATGACCCGTGGCGGATCGGCAAAAGGACTGTCCACGGCGCGAGTGTTGGATTACACTAGCGTCGTGCCTCTTAAGACCACAGAGCCGACCACCCCACCGGAAAACCTGCTCGATGCCGATCAGGCGGTCATCGACCGCGTGCTCGCCGGGGACCGCAATGCGTTTGGAATCCTGATCGAGAGGTACAGCGATCCGCTGTACCGACATGCGTTCGGGATGACGGGCAGCGCGGATGTCGCGGAAGACATCCTGCAGGTGTCGTTCATCAAGGCGTTCCATCATCTGGCCGAGGTGCGCGGCAGGTTCGATGCGTGGGTGTTCCGGATCGTGGCGAACGGGTGCAAGGACTGGCTCAAGAACATCCGGCGCACGCACCTCAGCTACGAGGAAGACGTTCAGCCGTCGGGGCTCGAGACACCGGAGGAGGAGTTGGACCGGGGGGAACTGCGCCGCGACCTGGATGGCGCGCTCTCGGCACTGCCGGCCTCGTTGCGCGAAGCGTTCGTGATGAAACATGTCGAAGGTCGGTCGTACGAAGAGATGGCCGTACTGCTTGACGCAACGGTCGGTGCGCTGAAGATGCGGGTCCACCGCGCCCGAGAGGCGCTGCAAAAGCTTTTGGAGGAACGGTATTCGTGAAGCATGATTCCCTTGATAACCACGACGAGACGCTCGAGCGTCAGACCGACGCGAGCCCAGGGAGGCGCGCCGAGCCTTTGGCGCCCGATCGTGAGGTTCCGATGCCGACGGTCGACCTGCCCGACGCGGTACATGCCTGGCTTGACGGTGATTCGGTGAAGGCGGATACGCTTGCGGGCGCAGAGCGCGAGCTCGCGCTGTGGAAGCGCATCAGCGTCGAGACCGGCCGCCGCCGCCGCATGGTGACGCCGTCCTACGTCTCCGCGCAGATCCTCGCCAAGCTCGCGGACGACTGACCGTTTGACTCGCCGTCAGCCGGGACTTCGATGACTGCCCACCGTCGCCTTCGTCCGCCGGCCAGCGAGTATGCGCCGTTCTACGCGGGATACATCGCGCAGGTACCGGACGGCGATGTCGTCGAGGCACTCATCGGTGGAGTGGAGATCGCCGCGGCGCTGCTGCACGACGTGAGCGAGGCGATGGCCGAGCGGGCCTACGCCCCCGGCAAGTGGACGCTGAAAGAAGTGGTCCTCCACTGCTCCGACGCCGAACGCATCTTCGAGTACCGTGCGCTGCGCATCGGACGGAACGACCAGACGGATCTCCCAGGCTGGGACGAGAACGCCTACGCGCCGCTCAGCGGCGCGAACGACCGCACGCTCGAGAGTCTGGTCGACGAGCTCGAGTCGGTGCGGGAATCGTCGGTCACGCTGTTCGAGGGATTGCCGGCAGACGCATGGGCGCGCTCAGGGCGCGCGAACGGGCTGCCGATCACGGTGCGTGCGCTCGCGTGGATCACCGCCGGCCACCTGCTGCATCATCTCGAGATCATCCAGGACCGATACCTCTAGCGGTCCGCGGAGCGCTCCGCCGAGCGCTCGTCGTCACTATGTATGCAGGGTGCGGCCCAGCGCGCCGAGTGCCGCTTCCTTCACGGTCTCGCTCAGCGTCGGATGCGAGTGTACGGTCTCGCCGATGTCGTCGGCGGTGCCGCGATATTCCATCGCCAACACGACTTCGGCAAGCAGGTCGCTCACATTCGGGCCGATCATGTGGCAGCCGAGGATCTCATCGGTGCGCTGGTCGGTGACGAACTTCACGAAGCCGTTGGTCTCGCCCATGGTGCGAGCACGGCCGTTGGCCGAGAAGGGAAACTTGCCGACCCTGTAGGCGCGCCCGCTCGCCTTCACCTCGGCTTCCGTGAGACCACAGGTCGCGATCTCGGGCCAGGTGTACACGACGCCCGGCATATTGTGGTAGTGCATGTGGGCCTTCTTGCCGACGATGACCTCCGCCGCGACCACGCCTTCTTCTTCGGCCTTGTGCGCAAGCAGCTTGCCGCCGACGGCATCGCCGATGGCATACACCTTGGGAAGATTGGTGCGCATCTGGTCATCGACGATGATCTCGCCGCGCTTGCCGAACGCGAGGCCGAGCGCCGCGGCATCGACGCCGGTGAGTGCCGGCCGCCGCCCGATGGACACAAGCACATAATCCGCGCCGAAGGTGCGCGCCGCACCGCTCTGCTGGGTGCCAATCACGACGCGAGAGCCGTCGCGATGTCCGCCGGTCACCTTGGTGGCGGTGTGCATCTCGAGGCCCTGCCTGGAGAAGATACGAGTCGCTTCCTTGATGATGTCGTCGTCGTGGCCCGGCAGGATGGTCGGCGCGTACTCGATGACAGTGACCATCGCGCCCAGGCGACGCCAGACGGATCCGAGCTCGAGGCCAATGACACCACCGCCGATCACGATGAGGTGCTTCGGCACCTCGGGGATGCGGAGGGCGCCGATGTTCGACAGGACACGCTCTTCATCGAACGGCAGGAATGGCAGCTCGATGGGGAGGGAGCCGGTCGCGATGATGACGTTCTTGGGGCGGTACTCGGTGATGGTGCCGTCGAGTGCCGTCACGTCGACGACGTTGCCGGGCTTCAGCGCGCCGAAGCCTTTGGCCCAGGTGACTTTGTTCTTCTTGAACAGGAACTCGACGCCTTTGGTGTTCTGCGAGACAACCTCGTCCTTGCGCTTCATCATGCGGGCGAGATCGAAGCTCAGGCCCTGGAAGTCGATGCCGTGTTCGGCAGCGTGGAGTCGTGCGAACTCGAAGTGTTCGGAGGAGCCGAGGAGGGCTTTGCTCGGGATGCAACCGACGTTGACGCAGGTGCCACCGAGGGTTTTGTCGAGTTCGACGCAGATGGTGGAGAGGCCTAGTTGTGCCGCTCTGATCGAGGCTACGTAGCCGCCGGGGCCGGCGCCGAGGACTAAGAGGTCAGGTGTCTGCATTTGGATGAATGTAAATGCGGGATGCGGGG